>JBEIQI010000041.1:0-17114 GCA_040376605.1 Flavobacteriales bacterium
CGTACCCGTCACAATGAGGTAGCACCAGGACAGTTTGAAGTGGCTCCTCAATTTGAAGAAGTGAACTTAGCAGTAGACCATAATGTTTTATTAATGGACATTATGGAACGTGTGGCAGAGAAACATAATTTTAAAGTATTGTTTCATGAAAAGCCATTTAAAGGAATTAATGGAAGTGGTAAACATAATAACTGGGCCTTAGCAACCAATACCGGTAAAAATTTATTGGCTCCTACCAGTAAGGCCAAGGATAATTTACAGTTTCTTACTTTTTTGGTTTGTACCTTTAAAGCGGTTCACGATTCTGCCGATATTTTAAGAGCAAGTATTGCATCAGCAAGTAATGATTTACGTCTTGGAGGTCATGAGGCACCGCCGGCCATTATGTCGGTTTTCCTTGGAGCACAATTAACTTCTGTTATAGAAGAATTGGAAAAGAATTCAAACATTAAGGTGGATAAAGGGGATAATGTATATGTGAAATTGGGTATTAGTAAAATTCCTGAGATCATTATGGACAATACCGATAGAAATAGAACCTCTCCTTTTGCCTTTACCGGAAATAAATTTGAGTTCAGAGCAGTGGGTTCAACGGCTATATCTTCTGTACCTATGACTGTTTTAAATACGGCTGTGGCTGAAGTTCTTACTCAATTTAAAGTTGATTTGGATAAAGAGTTGGAGAAGGAGGATAAAAAGGAAGTAGCTATTATTAATATATTGCGCAAATATATTAAGCAAAGTAAATCTATTTTGTTCGAAGGGGATAATTATAGTGATGAATGGGTGAAAGAAGCGAAGAAACGTGGATTAAATAATTATAAAACAACTCCAGAAGCCTTAGGCGTTTATCGTAAAAAGGAAGTAGCTAAATTATTCGAGAAACATAATGTATTTAGTGCAGTTGAATTAGATGCCCGAACAAATTTATTGTTTGATGAATATATTATGAAGATTCAAATTGAAGGAAGGGTAATGGGGGATTTGGCTTTAAATCACATTGTTCCTACCGTTATTAAATATCAGAATACATTAATCGCCAATATGCGGGGGTTAAAAGAAGCAAAAGTTTCAGCCACATATGTAGAGAGTTTAATAAAAGAGATCAGTGAACATATTTCTTCTATTGTTACCAATGTGGAGTCAATGACAGAAGAAAGAAAAAAGGCCAATGAAATAATTGATGAGGATAAACGTGCTGATGCATACTGCAACAAGGTTAGACCTTATTTCGAAAAAATTCGGAATGATGTCGATAAGTTAGAACTCCTTGTGGATGATGAAGATTGGCCATTACCGAAATATAGAGAGCTTTTATTTTTAAAATAAAATTTTACTATGCGAAGCGAAAAGAGGTTGTGTTTTATTAAATGCAACCTCTTTCTTTAATAAGGTTGCCTTATGGCAAACATAAATATTGGAATAATGCACTTTCGAAATTTCCACTTGATTCACACTCCACTTTATAGCTCGATTCAAAAATATATTCTGTACTAAATGCATTGGCATATCTATATTTTTTAGCAATACAACTATAAAAGGCATTAACCGTTAGCCTAGTAGAAAAGTCATTAATCTCTTTGATAATAAAAATTACATTTCCCCCCATGATTACTTGGCTCAATCTTTCCATTAAAGTTTGAATTGGCACCACTGCAACGCATATATATACTAGGATCGGCAGTAACCTCCTTATAATCTGTGGAAATAGATCCTGATTCTTTTTCCATGGTTTTAATTGGCCAGTTAAATGTTCCACTTAAATCAATAATCTTATTCCAAACTATATGGAATGGTTTGTTAATTATACTATCTCGAATAACAACAGGTGGTTTATAAACCTAGGTGGTTGCAGTTGTTGTTTGTTGAGTAGTATAACAACTTTGCATGAATAGAATACTGCTTATTATTCCGATTAAAATATATAGTTTTTTCATAAAAGCTGAATTAATTAATCTTTACAAATTTAGATTGGCTAATTTTTGAAACGAATGATCTTAATCACCTTTATAATTATTATTTGAATAATATTTTATAATAAGAGAATTTTGAATGCAGCATTTTAATTAATTATTACTCTATCAAATGTTATCATTTGATTAGGAGCGATAATAAAAGGTTATTGGCAGCAACTATTTTTAATTATTAGGCATCTTCAGTAAATATGATTATATTTAATTAAGAATTGAGATTATGATAAAACGATTTACCAGTACATTATTCCTTTTGGCGTTAATTCAATTGGGATATAATCAGATCACAGTGGGTTCGTATACCGGTATAACTCAACTAACCAATTTAACCAGTGTATGCGATCCATATGTGAATACTGTAATGGGTGATATTGATTTTGCGACCAACAGTGGGGTAGAAATCGCAATAGGCACCTCATTTACCGGAACATGGGCCACAGGCTTGGGTTATACGGATATGCCGGGCCCCGAAATCTTATGTGTTTCTGTGCATACAGAAGAATGGTGGGATGTGGAACTTCTGCTTTCCGATATGTCCTTTACAGCTGCTGTTAATGCACCAATGCTTACCATTGAAGATTACATTACCTTGGATTTTTGGGATTGTACGGGTACTGGTTATTACAATTATTATTACGATAGAAGAGTTTATACGATTGACTTCGCTAGTTATACCATACCCGCTGGCTTAACGGTTATTGGCGCAAGATTTACACTTACAGGTGATAATGCAGCAAATCCTGATCCAATTGGAATGTTATTATTACAAGGATCAGCTAACAGTTCACCAACCATTAGTAATAATGGTCCCCTTTGTGCAGGTGATACCTTGGAATTATATGCAGATCATGTGGATAGTTCAACTTATAGCTGGATTGGGCCTAATTCTTTTACATCCAATCTTGAAGACCCAATTATTCCAAATGCAAATGTCATTAATGCTGGTATTTATACTTGTTTTATAACCGATAGTGCATCCAATATTGATACTGCCTATACTACCGTAATTATTAATCCCAATCCTACCGGAACATTTGTTCTTCCAAATTTATGTGAACAAGCACCGGGAATTTTTTCTATTACCGGAACCAATGATACTATATCTAACTACCTATGGAATTTTGGTACGGCCGCTTTAAATGATACCAGTATTTTAGCGACCCCAACATTTAATTATTTATCCGCTGGTCCTTATATCATTACCTTGGAAATTACTTCAGATGAAGGTTGTACCAGTTTATTGGATACAAATGTTCTAGTACGTGAAAAACCGTCAGCCACTTTATCCAATACTTTTGCATGTGTAGGAACTTCTCAAGCATTTGATCCCCAGGTAACGGCTGATTCTACCGTAACTTATGCATGGACTTTTCCCAATGGAAGTCCAACTTCATCTTCTGATTCTGTACCAACTATTAATTTTCCTACCAGTGGAAACAGCATGATTAATTTAATTCTTACTACCAATTATGGCTGTATGGATACATTTGATTTTGCTTTTAATGTGAGCTCTGGATTTAATCCTGATTTTGGAGTTTATCCGATTTGCATCAATCGTTTTACCTTTGATCCATTTCCGAATTCTGCAGATTCCTCTTGGGTGATAGATTGGAACATGGGAGACGGTACCACCTATAATGACATGGATACCAGTATTTTTAATCATATCTATACTACAGCAGGAACCTTTAATGTTCAAATGATAGTAACAGCAGCCTCGGGTTGTATTGATTCGGTAATTGTACCAGTATTTGTGGACGATTCAGTAGTCATTCAGGTTCCCAATGTGTTGATTCAGTCAAGTGGTGTTGGGAATAATAAAATAGATTTTGAGGTAGTACAACCCGGATTTAATACATGTAACAGTTATACTTATACGGTATTTGATAGATGGGGAATGATTGTATTTGAAACCACCAATGATCCTTATAATCCTGATTTAACTTGTGGTGCTTGTTTTCAAGGTAAAACTCAGAATGGTGCGACCCTGGTTCCAGGTACTTATTATTATATCATCAAAGGGAATTTTAATATTCTGGATGCTGGATTTATGACGATTTTCGAGTAAACTATTTATCCTAAAAAAGGCCACTTCTTTTGGTAAGTGGCCTTTTCTTTTTTACATTATTCAAAGTCTTTATACAAGAGGTATTTTTTTCTGATCTTTTTAAAATCATTGACTTCCTGACTCCAATTTGTTTGAATCTTTAATGCATCCGTTTCAGAAATAATATCTTGTTTAATAGTTGAATTCCCAACCAATTGATCAAAAAAGTTGGTAAAAAACACCTCCTTATTCTCGAAGTTGGTATACATTTCTATCAACCATTCTAAACGAATTTTGGTTAAAGGCTCATCGCCTCCATATCCACTTTCTTTAAAATTGATACCATAACAAATTTGATCTTTGAACTTTGGATCCTTAGCACCAGGTTGGCTAATAGGGGTAAAGTTGAATGTTGAACTTTTGTAATCCGGATGTCCGGCCATGGTAAACGGATCAATAGTGCCTCTTCCAACACTCATCACCGTTCCTTCAAATAAACAAGTTGTAGGATAAAAATAAATAGATTGCATAGATTTTAAGTTAGGTGAAGGGGCAATCGGAACCGTGTATAAAGAAAGATGATCATAATTTTTAACCGATATTACCTTTAATGGGCATTGAATACCATTGGATAACCATTTTTCCCCATTTACCATGAGGGCATATTCACCAACCGTCATTCCATGCACGATAGGAACTTGATGCATACCTACAAAACTTTTTAAGGGAGCTTTTAAAACAGGGCCATCAACATAATGGCCATTAGGGTTCGGTCTATCCAAAATGATCATTTGTTTTTGATTTTCGGCACAAGCCTCCATCACATAAGTCATAGTCGAAATATAGGTGTAGAACCGAGCACCTACATCTTGGATATCGAATAGCACAATATCAATATCCTTTAATTGATCCGCGGTGGGTTTTTTGTTTTTTCCATATAAGGATATGATGGGCAACCCTGTTTTATCATCAAAGGCCGTATTAACTTTTTCTCCTGCATCAGCCATTCCTCTAAAACCGTGTTCCGGGGCAAATACCTTAACTACCTTTATCTTTAAGGCAAGTAAAGTATCCACTATGTGCGACTTTCCAATCATACTGGTATGATTAGCCACAATAGCTATTTTTTTGTCTTTAAGTTCGCTGATATAATCATTTATTCTTTCTGCCCCATTCAAGGTATTATCATCATTGGTGATGGTATACTGTGGTTGTATCTGCGCCTGAACTTGAATGGATGGTCTACAGCTTATGGCTGCCATCAGAATATAAATTTTAAAAAATGAATTCCGCATTGTACTTTTAACTCCGTTAATGATTTATTAAATTGAATTTATCAAGATTTATAGCATCCCGATTATCTGGTAGCAAAGATAATGCCTCAAATTATTCACGACCCGTTGTTATTATAGGAGTTGTGAGCATAGTTTTAAGCCTATCTGTGATGATTATTGCTACCTCAGTGGTTACTGGGTTTAAAAAGTCCATAACCCAAAAAATGTCAGGAGTAGCTTCCCATATAACTATAACCAATTTAGACAATAACACCTCTTTTGAGACAAAACCACTGGTAAAGGATATCGGTTTTATGAACACTATCCTGCAAACAGCGCATGTTCGTCATATTCAATCTTATGCCCTTAAACATGCCATCATAAAAACCAAAAAGGAAATTCAAGGAATTCTTATTAAAGGGATTGATGTTGGTTTTGATTGGGAAGCCTTTTCTCCCAATATGCTTGAAGGAAACCAAATTGATCCTAAAGATACTAATGGCAGGAATCAGGTTATGGTAACGAAAGCGCTGGCCACAGCGATGGGTTTAAAATTGGGTGATACCTTATTTACCTACTACATTGCCCAACCCCGAAGGATATTGGGTGATCGGGTAATTCGGGATCATTCTTCTGCCATGTTTTATTCAATGATTCCAAAAAATGAATCGGGAATGAGTCTAGATTATACTTATGATACTTCAAATCCAGAGGTATTCAACTTTTTTCAATATATATCGGAGGATAGTATTACCAGCACTACTCCCAGAGCCGTAAAATTAAAGGTTGCGGGAATCTTCGAAACTGGAATTTACGAATTGGATCAGCAATTGGTAATTGGACCCATTGGATTGGTGCAAGATATGTATGGTTGGACTTCCAATAATATTTCCGGGTATGAAATTTACTTAGACGATTTTGAAAATTTAAATTCAACTTATCAAGCCATTTCATTTATTACGCCTCAAGAATTATATCCATCAGATATTAGGGCTAATTATCCTGAAATATTTGAATGGTTACCTGCCATTGATGTGAATGGCATTATTATTATTGTTTTAATGGTTTTGGTGGCGATGATGGCCATGTTGAGTACCTTGTTAATTCTTATTATGGAGAAAACCTATATTGTAGGGATCTTAAAATCATTGGGAATGAATAATTGGATGCTGGTGAAAACATTTTTCTGGCATGGAACCTATATTTATATTCGTGGGGTTTTAATAGGTAACCTTATTGGAATTGGTGTTGTAATGATTCAGTTTTTTTGGCAGCCACTTAAACTAGATCAGGACTCATACTATTTATCTTATGTACCGGTGCATATTGATTGGATTCGTTATTTAGCTATTAACGTTGGGACCTTTCTGGTATGTGCACCCATCATTTTACTCCCCAGTTTAGTGGTAATGAAAATTAGTCCAGTTAAGGCTATTCGATTGGATTAATTCCTTTAAAAATCAACCATTATTGAATGTGAACCTATCGCAAGTATTTCGATAGATTTTTCTATTATGCTGGCGATGGTTTACGACCTGTAAGTCCATTAAAAATACCCACAAAACTTTGCCAATTTAACGGGAATTCAACAAAAACATGCATAAAACTTAAAAACAACAAGGCCGTAAATCCAATAAAATAATTATAAGCATACAGTCCTACTGATACAGCCCATAACAGCAACACAATAGAAAGATTAGCTGCTGGTACTTTATGCCATTGAATGATACTTGTTTTGCTGAACCAGTTTAAGTAATGATAGGTATAGGCAAAGGCAATAAATCTGGTTAACATAATACCCATGCGTGACCCATAGATATTTGCGGCATCGGTCGGACCTAAATTAAATGTACTAAATAGGGTTTGATTTAGACTTAAAAATGTTTTGTTATAGATATTTTTAGTGTTTTCTCCGATTTGATAGTCCACAAACGGTAGGTCAACAATCAACGGTATAATTCCACAAATAATTAAAGTTATTACTGCCAAATATCCGTATTTAGATTTGCTTTTTAAGGCACCGTACAGCATAAAAAACATGGTAAAGAAATAAACATGAATCAATGTGGGGATATAGGCTCCAAACAATAAAGTCATCGCCGGAAATTTATTGGTTGTAGCGCAATTGTCACCACCATTTATCATTACCATTCCGTCGGCGTTTTTATCAACTCCATTCGATTTAATAAATTTAGTAGCTTCTTTTTTATTGGGTTCACAAATCGAATTTTCTACACCACTGGTTGGATTGGTGCAGGTAATGCAGGCTGAACTAAAATTGATGGATATGGTTAAAATGGTAATAGCTGCAATGGCCACAATTTTTATCCATGTTTTTTTAAGAAGAATAAAGACAAGCGAAATGGCGAATAAAAAGAAGATAATATTTACTCCCCATTTACTAATTTCTGGATCCACTTTAAATTTGGCAACATCCCCAATTTCGTTGATAATTAATACAATAGTTAGGATGGAGGCAAGTATTGGGAAAATCCAAAGGCTCTTTTTATTTTTAGGGATGTAGTAGTTTTTTTGATGCAACCAGGAAATCTCAGTGAGGTAGTGCAGTGGTCCTAATATGGCATATACAAAAAGAAATAATTCAAATGGTAACAAATAAGCCAAAGCCAAGGAAAAAATCATCAAACCAATATTGAGCTTATCTATTTGCGTGGTATTGAGTTTAGGGATTGATAACATACTTAAAAATTTGCCTCAAACTTAAGTAACAGCCCGAAGGTTATTTATGACTTTTGTCAGGGTTTTTTTAGATGTTTTAAGTTATTGCGGACCAATTAACTCAAATAAAGGCTCTATAAGACGGAGGTTGGGTTGGGAGGAATTAAAAACAATAGAATCTACATTGGAAATATCTATTTTTAAATCAAAAATTTGTTGGGATGGGCTATCCGGATTGATTCCAAAAGCTGGAATATTTATATTTTGAATGGCAATTTGTTGCCCATTTTTATAGGTAATATGCTGTAGATCCCAATTCTGTTCCATTCTTTCTACACCTATATGAAGATACTTTTCTTGTGCAACATAGTTATCGTAAATAGCAATTGAATTACCATTCCCTATGATAGAATAAACTTGAGAAGTTTTAACTTGAGAAGATCGGGTAAAAGATTCGTCCCAAATTCCTACAGAGTGCTTGGGTCCCTTGGTTCCTATTTTTTTTAGCAAAATCCAGGAGGAATATCCTTGAATGGTTATATCCCTATATAATCCGATTATCTCATAATTAAATTGGTTATATATATTCAAATAACCTGGATTGGCGTGGTTAATAATATAATCTGGCTGAAAGGACGAGATAATGGAATCTGCCCTTAAGCGGTAGTCTGTCGCAACTTTTGAATTGAGTCCGGAAATATCCAACACATATCCCTTAAATGGTCTGGAAAGGAGACCATGCCCGGAAACTAATATTTCATTTGGTTTACTCATTTCGCCAAGATACATTCCGATTTTTGTTCTTTCATTTTCGATTACCTGAACCGAACTTTTTAACCAGTTAAAACTATTGTAAACATCCGTCCAAATGAATCCTGCAAACAATGCCCAGATAGCAAGTACTAACGCATTTACCCATTTGAAACGAATATGATTTCTAATAAAATATTGAATACTATAAAACACTTGTATCATTAAAAATAATTCAGGCATGGCATAATACCACATCATCTTTTCTCCTGGATTATAGAAATAATAGAGCGCCATTATCCCCAAAAACAACATACCCCATAAAAATTGTTTTAGATGAGATAAACTTTTTCTAATGATGGTTTCTGCTAAGTGCATTGAACCCAAAATGAGAAATAGTCCGAGTAAAATGAGCCTTAATGAGGAGTTAATAAAATATTCAAGAAATGGAAACCAATGTTCCGTTGAATGGGTATGATAATAGATTTTTGCAAAGGCCGATTGGGGCAATGGACTACCGAAAATAAGAGTGATAAAAATTAACCCAGCGGATAATGATAAAATAAAGTATACTATAATGAGTGCTAAGTGTTTTTGGACACCACCAATACCTTTTAAACTATTACTTATTTTAAGAAGATAAAAGAGCAAAAGTACCCCGGCAACCGGAACAGCATCAAGCTTTGACAAGATCATGAATGCGGTGAATAGCAAAAAAAGTTTTAAGCGATCCGATAACAAAAAATAGACTCCACTCAAAACAATAGCCAAGTGTAAAGGTGTTTCAAGACCACATGAAGCTACATTTAGATACATTTTTGAAGAGGTAATGACAAGTACCCAAAGTAGAACAACCAACCCATATTGAGGGATTAAACGCTTAAAAATGCGAAATATAACAAAGGCACTTAAAACAAAACCTAAGTAATTAGAAATGTACAAGGCCTGTTCAGGACTGGCAATATGCAGCCAGCATAATAATCCTGTAAAAACACCATGAACAAAGCCAGATATGCCATAAACGGATGGATCTTCTGTATTAAACTTGAATAAATATCCTTCTTTAAAATGATCTAGATGGCGAAGAATAAATCCGGAGTCATCGAAAAAGAAATGAGGAATTGACAAAAATAATAAGGAGCTTAAAAGCACTATACCTGAAAATTCAATCCATGGGTTCTTAAATAGATTGGCAATTTTAGATGGTCCATTTTTTTTGGATTGGAATAAATATCCAACGACTATGCCCAGGAGAATAAAGGAAAAACTGAATAAAATGATTTTTTTATCTGGCATGGATCAACCCGGATTATAGATACAAAGCAATGAAAATATTTAGATTAAGCCATATTTCCCTCAAATGAAAGACCATAGTTAATGTTTTGATTGTCATTTGATACGGTCATTATTGATTTTTAATGGTGTTAGTAAAATTTTATCCATCAATTATTAGAATAGGGAATGGAGTTAAATAAATATTTATTAATTTGCATATACAAGCTTTAATCCAATCGTTTATGAAATGGTTATACCTTATTTTATTTTCTTTAGTGGCCTTGGTGAGTCAAATGTTATGGCTCAACTTTGCAGCATTGATTAACTTCTTAAAGTTACAGTATGGTGTGGAAGAAGACATTGCCATGCTGTTAATTTTGGTTTTCCCGTTGTTTTATGTTCTGTTATCAGTTAATGCAGGAGCTATGATCGATAAAAAGGGCTATAAACCTGTTATTACATTTGGTCTTATTTTGATGTGCATTGGAGCTATCATGAGAATTTTTAATGATAGTTTTTGGATGTTGTTTGCAGGACAATGTGTGATAGCCATTGCACAACCTTATATTATCAATGGAATTTCAAAATTGGTGGCCGATTGGTTTCCCGAGAAGGATGCAGCGGGCGCTGTAGGCATAGGCACAGCATTTATGTTTATTGGAATGGCTATGGGTATAGCACTTACTCCTGGATTGGTTGGCGAGGATGGAGCAGGATTTAATTCGATGCTGATTATCATGGCTGCAATAACTATTGTTTGTTCTTTGTTGTTTATTTTGATAGTAAAATCAAATCCAAATTCTAATACCAATATTATTAGTACAGGTGGATTAAAGGATTATGGAGCCTTATTAAAAAATAAAAATATCGTTATTCTCAGTATTATTTCGTTTATTTCTTTGGGATTTTTTAATGGAATTACAGGCTGTTTGGAACAAATTCAAGCAACGTATGGAATAAATGCGGAGGATTCCGGAATGGTAGGAGGTATGCTTATTATAGGTGGAATATTTGGGGCTGCCATTGTTCCCGTTATATCAGATAAAATCAAAAAACGCAAAGTTATTTTAATACTGGCGGCCATAGGTGCTACTCTTTTAGCGTATCCAGTAATGACCAGAACGGATATGACCATTCTATATTTTTTGGCGGGGCTTTTAGGCTTTGTATTTTTACCTGGTTATGCCATATTACTTACCAGCAGCGAAGAAGAGGCAGGAAAACAAAAAGCGGGTGCTTCTACCGGATTAATTATGTTGTTCGGAAATGCTGGTGGATTAGTTGTAATACCCGTAATGGCGATGTTAAGTTCTGATGGGAAGGATTGGGTAAATGCCATTTATTTCTGTGTTGGAATATTGGCTATAGCCTTCGTGCTGTCGCTATTTATGAAAGAGACGTTCAAAAAGACAGCTTAATATTCTTTAATTTTATAGAATGCCCGATTCCTAAAACGTTTCGTGCGTTTTTATGTGGTTGCCGTTTTTTTACCGAATAAGGATTTGAAAATTCCTACAAAACTGTGATAGTTTAATGGGAACTCTAAAAACACATGTAGAAAGCTTAGAAACAACAATGCGGTTAAACCTGTTTTATAATTTACATAATATAAAACAACGGCTGATATCCAAAGCACCAGAACAACCCCTAAATTAACTAATGGCATTTTATGCCATTGAATAATGCTGGTTTTACTGAACCAATTTAAATAATGATAAGTATATGCAAAAGCAATAAAGCGGGTAAGCATGATACCGAAACTAGAACCATAAATATTTTCGGGGGTATTGGCCAGCTTACTAAAGTTATCGAAAATGATTTGGTTTAAACTTAAGAATGATTGATCATAACTTTTACGAGCATAATCGGTTACAGTATAATGCAAAAATACTGGATCCCAAATAAAAGGTAATAGACCGCAAGCAATTAATACACCTACGGAAACGAGTCCTGTTTTAGACTTACTTTTTAAAGCACCGAAGAGCATAAAGAGCATAGTAAATAAATAAACATGAATTAGCGTGGGAAGATAAGCGGTTGTAAAAAACACTAATCCCGCATATTTTAATCCTTCATCTTTAAAATCGTCGCCATAAACAATTTTACCATCACCATTCACATCTGCACATTGGGTGCTAATAAACTTATTTGCCTCTGCCTTGGTAAAATCACAAAGTTCTATGTTGCTTTTATCCTTTTTGCTGGTGCAGCTTACACAAGTTTGCCCCAAGTTAAATGCAAAACAAAAAATACCAATGATGGCGATTCCTGCAATTTTCATCCAAAGCTTTTGAACTAAAACCAATACGCAGGAAATGGCAAAAAGAAAAAAGATAAGATTAGTGTTCCATATATTTTCGAAAGTAGCCTTCTTTAGTGGTGGTAATCCTTGCCATTTTCTTAGAAGTTCTTCAACATCGTCCCATACTAAAATGGCTGTTAAAATTGCCGCGATAATCGGAAAAATCCAAAGACTGGCCTTTTTTACCTTTGGAACAAAATAGTTTTTTTGATGTAACCATGAAATTTCTGTAAGGTAATGCAAGGGGCCTAATACCGCATAAGAAAAAAGGAAAACTTCGAAGGGTAGAATAAAGGCCAAAATCAATGAAATAATCATTAATCCAATATTTACCTGATCTATTTGGGATGTACTAAGTTTTGGCAGTTTTAACATGTGCAGATTGCTTATCTGTTACAAATTTATTCTTTTTTTTGTGAAAGCCCTGCTCCATTTCCCAGCGCAAGTCTGGCATCATTTTTTTAGATAAGAACATTCGATTAAACAATCCAATACAATCAGACTCCTTTTTTTATATTTTTATGGAATGGAAAAGACCGAAATTTTAGCTCGACTGCAGGAATTTAGAAAAAATGATATCCCTTGGCGGAATGGAAGATTGTGGAGCTACGTTTACTTTTTAGATAAAGAAACGGAGGAAATAGGCAAGACGGCCTACATGGAATATCTTACTGAAAATGGTATTGATGCTACCGCTTTTTCGAGTTTGAGGCTGATGGAAAATGAAGTGATTCATTTTTGTCGTGAAATTTTAAGAGGAGACGATGCCGTTGTTGGTACAATGACGACCGGGGGTACAGAAAGTATTTTATTAGCCGTTAAAACTGCACGTGATAGGGCTAAAGCAATCAACCCAGCGCAAGCGGAATTCGAAATGATTTTACCCGAAACGGTGCATGCAGCGTTTTATAAAGCGGCACATTATTTTGGGGTGAAACCAATTACAGTGAAGGTCGATGATACAACATATAAAGCCACTGCTGAATTGATTATACCGTTTATCAATAACAATACGGTTTTAATTGCCGCTTCTGCCATGTCATATGCCTATGGTGTTGTGGATGAAATTGAATCAATAGGGAAGGTCGCCTTGGATAAAAATATTCCTTTGCATGTAGATGGTTGTATTGGGGCTTTTATACTTTCAACTGCGCGTGAAGGAGGTTTTGCCATTGATAATTTTGACTTTACTATCCCGGGTGTAACAAGTATCTCAATGGATTTGCATAAATACGCCTATTGCCCCAAAGGAGCTTCGGTATTGTTATTCAAAAATGATTCTTTGCGTCGACATCAAATGTTTGTTTGTAATGATTGGACCGGTTATACCTTTGCAAATACGGGTATTTTAAGCAGTAAAACAGGAGGTCCCATAGCTGCAGCATGGGCTGTTACAAATTATATTGGTAAAAAAAGATACAGTGAAATTGCTTTGAAAACATTCGAGGTGGCACAGATAATCCGAAAAAAATTAAGTGAACATCCTGAGATAGAAATTCTTACTGATCCTAAATATTCTTTGATTTCGTTTACCACGCCTCGATTAAATATTTATGCATTGAGTGATGAGTTAAAATCGAGAAAATGGTATGCAGGTTTGCAATTTAAGCATCGACATATTCCCGCAAATATACATTTAACGGTTGCGGCCCACCATTTTAATAATTATCAGGAATTTATTGAGGATGTTTTTGCAGCCATCGAAAAAGTAAAGTTGGAAAATCCCCCATTGTTACAAATGGATTTATCTCAACTTCAACCAGAGGATCTTCCGCAGGTACTTGCTCAACTGGGAATAGGAGGAGAGAACCTACCAGAAAAAATGGCCAATATTAACCAAGCCTTGGAGCAATTACCTAAACCAATTTCAAAGGAACTATTGATTAATTTTATGCAGGGACTATTTAAATAGGCAGAATTTACTATCCATATAGAGGAAACTTCGGTTTATTTCCCAAAATTTCTTCTATTTTAAGCATCACTTCTTCGGTTAATGACGGCAATACATTCAAAGCATCCAGATTATCAACCAATTGCGTATTTTGGGTAGCTCCCAATATTACAGTACTTACGTTCGGATTTTTCAAACACCAGGCCAGGGCTAATTTAGAAACCGTGGTCCCCAAATCACCAGCCAATTGAGCCAGGATTTTGGTCTTTTCAATTCTTGCCTGGCCCTCTTTGGATGCTACAAAATCTCTTAACCATTGCAGTTCCGGTTGATTTACACGGCTGCCTTCAGGAATACCATTGGCATATTTATTTGTTAGAAGACCCGAGGATAAAGGCGACCATATGGTTGATCCTAATCCAATTTCGGTATATAATCTCCTATACTCTAATTCAAATCTCTCCCGATGGAACATATTGTATTGAGGTTGTTCCATCGTTGGGCCAATTAAGTGGTTCGCTTTTGCAATGGCATGTGCCTGCATAATAGTATCTGCGGGCCATTCGCTAGTACCCCAATAAAGAATCTTCCCTTGACGAATCAAATCATTCATCACAAAAACCGTTTCTTCCACCGGAGTATCTCTATCGGCTCGATGGCAAAAATATAGATCCAAATAATCGAGTTTAAACCTCTTTAATGCGGCATTGCATGCCTCGGTAACATGTTTACGGCTCAAGCCATACTGATTGGGTAGTTTTCCACCCCAATAAACTTTGGAGGAAACCAAATAAGTATCCCTGCTCCATCCCATTTTTTTTAGGATGTCACCCATGACTTCCTCTGATTTGCCATCGGCATATAATTCAGCATTGTCAAAGAAGTTTATGCCCGCATCATAAGAGGTTTTCATCATTGTTTCTGCTGAATTATTTTCTATTTGGTTTCCAAACGTTACCCATGATCCAAAGGAAAAGGCACTTACCTGCAAGCCAGATTTTCCTAATCTTCTATATTCCATTTCCGAAATTTAAATTTAGAATGTGAATGTAATAGTTTATCAAATAGAAGGCAATCCTATTGTGTTTTTTTAATATTGGCATCACCTGAGGATTGTTTTACGCGACTCATTGGGCTAGTTCGAGTGGGGCCTTTTCTCGGCGTTAAACGGGCATAATCAGGTTAAAAAAATGAAATAAATGGATATTTATACAATTAAAACTCATATACTATGTTATTTTTGTGGTAAAACTAACTATACATGAAAAATTCGCATGGCATTGTAACTGGAGTTTTAGCGGTGGCCGTTATCATTCTATTTATTTTACAATTTAAAGGCAATGGTAAAAAGGGAGCAACAACAGGAGATTATAAAACTGATACCTCTTTAGTGAATAAAGGAGTCATTCGAATCAAATATGTCGAATCTGATTCAATTACCTCTAATTGGGATTTTGCAAAGGATTTAATGACTCAGTTTGAATCTGATCAAAAAATAAGAGAAGAAAGATTTAGAGGAATGGAAGCTTCTTTGCAAGCCAAAGTAAGCAAGTTAGAAAGAGATGCACCCACTTTAACCGAAAGAGAAATTGGGATGCGTCAGGAAGAATTACAGAGATTGCAGCAACAGTATATGGCCGATGGACAAGATCTTCAAAATAAGGCCCAGATGCAACAAGAACAAATGAGCATTCAATTGGGAGATAGTTTAAAGGCATTTTTCCCGGGATTTGCTCAACAAGTAGGAGCTGATATTATCATGAATAACTCTAGTATAGTTACTACCATGTTTTATGTTTCCTCCTCGTTAAATGTAACGGATCAGGCCATTCAGGGGTTAAATGAACGGTACAAGAAATTTAAACCTAAGACCGAAACTACGGTTGAAGAAAAAAAATAGTAAGTTGATAATATTTATGTTTGTTTGATCGCAAAGTGGAAACGCTTTGCGATCTTTGTTTAAATAACTTGTATGCAATCCATTATATTTTTAATTATAGGAATAATTGCTGGTGGGGTAATCGGTTGGCTCATTGGCAAATTAACATCCAACAAAGGCACGGGTAATGATGAATTAAATGCTTCGTTGCTTAAGCAAAATACTTTGATGAGCAAATTGGAGATAACGGAACAGGAGCGTCAGAAACAAGAGAGATTCTATAAAGAGCAAATTGAAAAAAATGAATTTAGTTTAAAAGAAGAACGAATTAAGAATACGGAAGCTGAGAAGAGAATTGCTCAATTGAATGCCATGTATAAAAGTACAGAGGATAAATTACTGGTTCAGAAGGCTGAGATAGAGTCATTACAAAAGAAATTTACCTTGGAATTCGAAAACATAGCTAATAAGTTATTGGAAGAAAAAACCAAGACCTTTACCGAAACGAATAAAACTCAAATGGATATTATTCTCAATCCTTTAAAGGAGAAAATCACCTCGTTTGAGAAAAAGGTTCAGGATAATTACGAGACTGAATTCAAAGAAAAAGCATCATTAAAAGCAGAAATATCAAAACTTTTTGATCTGAATAATAAGATTTCCCAGGAGGCCAATAATTTAGTAACAGCATTAAAAGGGAATAATAAAACTCAAGGGACTTGGGGTGAAATGATTTTAGAAAAGATTCTTGAACTATCAGGTCTTACTAAGGATGTAGAATATAAAACTCAGTTTAGTACGAACAATGAAGATGGTAGAAGGTTACAACCGGATGTTGTGATTTTTATGCCAGATGAGAAGAACCTCGTGATAGATGCAAAGGTATCCTTAATAGCCTATGAACAATTTACAAATTCTGAGAATGAGGATGATAGGGCTCGTTTTTTAAAGATGCACATTGATTCTGTAAGGTCTCATATAAAAGGGTTGAGTGAAAAAAATTATACGGAGTTGGCCGGTGTAAAAACGCCTGACTTTGTGTTA
>JBEIQI010000114.1:0-9054 GCA_040376605.1 Flavobacteriales bacterium
GTGAAAATTCACTGTACCCAAATCTATCTGCAGCAATTCCGAAGACACCTATTTTTTTTACCGGTAATGAAAATCCAATGGAATATTGACTCAACTCCTTCATCAGGAAGTTGTTTTTATATGAAAACCCCAGCTGAGTTTTGTCTGTAAAGGCGAGTGCTGATGGATTGTTGAAGCCAGACCAGGTATCTATAAACCCAACGGAAGCATCTCCCATGGCAGCGCTGCGGGCTCCAATAGCTTCGTACTGAGAAAAGATGCTTACAGTACAACAATAAAAAAACAAGATGGTTAGTAATGTTTTTTTCATTCAATTTGGGTTGGTTGTTATTCTTCGGAGAACGTATTCGCCTGGAATTTGAAACCCAAATTATTAAAATCTTTTGTAGTATCCAATACCTTGTTCTTAAGATCCTTTTGAAATAAAGTTACTTTTTTTGCAATTTCCTGATCTGCAATGCCTAAGATCTTGGTAGCCAATATACCTGCATTTTTTGCTGCATTTAAAGCTACCGTTGCTACCGGAATTCCATTGGGCATTTGTAGGATGGATAATATAGAATCCCATCCATCTATTGAATTGCTGGACTTTACTGGAACTCCAATGACTGGTAAGGTGGTAATAGAAGCTACCATTCCGGGCAAATGCGCTGCTCCACCAGCACCCGCTATGATTACTTTTATACCTCTTTCTGCCGTAGTTTCAGCATATTTTACCATGCGATGTGGTGTACGATGGGCAGAAACAACCGTAATTTCGAACGGAATCTGCATTTCTTCTAAAAAATCAGCAGCTTCTTTCATGATCGGAAGATCCGATTTGCTGCCCATAATAATGCTTACAAGTGGATTCATGCTATAAGTTAGGTATTTAAAGTTGGATACTCAAAGTTAGACTTTTCATTTTGCTTTTACCATTTTATCAATTTTATCTTTTAGCTGTTCCGCTTCATTATTTGAAGCACAAATAATATTCACCATATTACCCTTAACATTAGAAGATCCATATTTTGAGCTAACCTGATAGATATTAAAAACATCATTCCCTATTGAGGTGTAAACCGTTAATAAATAACCTTTCAATGGGATCTTATCATTTAATAAAATTTCCTGAATCTGATAACCCACATCATTTTTAAGTTCCTTCAGAGCGGTTTTAATGATGAGTAAATTATTACAGTCGGATTTATAAGTAAGTACATCGGCGTAATAAAGGCTATCGGCAGTAAGAGATATAAAGGTATTTGTTGTCAAGGCAGAGGAGGTATCCGACGGGAATGGATAGGTGCACAGGGGTTTAGTGGTTGGGGTGAAGCTAATTCCATCAATTCTGCAAACTGCCTGGGAGTAAATCAAGTTAATGCTGGTTAAAGAAATTATTATGAGTATAATCCTTCTCATTTAGTTTTCACTTTTAAAATTCTTTTCACCTCCAATGCTTTTTCTTTTGCCTTCTGCATGTTTTCATCAATGATGGTTACATGTCCCATTTTTCGAAATGGTTTAGTTTCGCCCTTGCCATATAAATGAACATATACCCCTGGCATTTGAATGACTTCATTGAAGCCTTCGTAATATGGAACCCCAACATATTCCTTTTCACCTAGTAGATTTACCATAACGGCTGACATGTTGGCTACCGCATCTCCCAATGGCAAATCGCAAATGGCTCTTAAATGTTGTTCATATTGGCTACAAGTATTGGCCTCTATGGTATGATGTCCGCTATTATGCGGTCTTGGTGCAATTTCATTGACCCAAATATCGCCTTGTTTAGTAAGAAATAATTCTACCGCCAACAAGCCAACCATCTCTAATTTTTCAATAACCAATTTTGCAATATCGATGGCCCTTTTTTCAATACCTGCCGTGATTTCTGCTGGAGCAAATAAAAACTGCACCATATTACTTTCCGAATTAAATTCCATATCCACCAAAGGGAAAGTTTTTACCTCGCCTTGGTTGTTTCGAGCAACAATTACCGATAACTCTTTGTATAAATCCGCTTGTTGTTCTATAACAGAAGGTGCATCAAAAGCCTGCCCCATCTCAACTTCATTGGTAATTTTTTTAACACCATATCCATCATATCCACCCTTTCGTAATTTCTGGAAGAATGGAAATTGAATACCACAATCTTGTATTTCGATCATGTGATCAACTAAAGCATATGGAGCAGTTGGAATATTATTTTGGGTATAGAAGGTCTTTTGAGCTCCTTTATCTTTGATGATTTTAAGTACGTTAGGTTGCGGATAAACTTTCACCCCCTCTTTTTCCAAGGCTTCCAATGCGTCTGCATTTACATCTTCAAATTCAATGGTAACAATATCTCTGTTCTTGCCAAATTGATACACGGTATCAAAATCTTTAAAATCGCCTTGGGCAAATTCGTGTGTCATATTAGCACATGGAGCGTTATGTGCTGGGTCCAAAACGGCTATTTTTAGATCCCAATTGGTAGCTTCCTGTAATAACATTCTTCCTAACTGACCACCGCCTAAGATTCCAATATTGAGCTGTTGAAGTTCCTTTTTCATGGTGTAAAAATACGATTTATTTCCGGCCTGTGGGCAGTTTCTCTGGCCGTTAGAGGGCTAAATACTTGAAAAACTTGACTTTTTCATGATATTAATGAACCTTTGTAATGATAAGGTGTAATTAAACACGAACCATCTTGCAAGAAAAGTCGAAACCTGGTGATATTCGGAAGTAACCATAAGGACCGCAGTGACGAAGAACTCATGCAGCAGATGATGCAAGGCAATAGCCAGGCATTTGCTTTGTTGTATGATAGGTATTCGGAAAAGTTGATACGGTATTTCTATAGGATGCTTGGACAGGACAGAGATAAAGCGGAGGATTTTACCCAAGACCTGTTCACAAAGTTGATAGAGAAACCACAACTTTTTGACACAAACAAAAAATTTGGCACCTGGGTTTTTTCAATTGCTTGCAATATGTGTAAGAATGAATATCGGAGGCTGGCAGTGCGACAAGGCACCGTAAACGACGAAGCCAAAGCGCTAAAAGCCAAAGATGAAAATTCGGAAAATGTGGTTGATTATATGGATAAGAAAAGCTTTAACCAATTATTACACGTTGAATTGGGTTTATTGGATGAGAAACATAGATCTGTTTTTATTTTAAGATTCCAAGAAGAAATGAGTATTAAGGAAATTGGCGAGGCCTTGGGGATTAGCGAAGGAACGGTAAAGTCCAGATTGTTTTACACATTAAAAAAATTATCGGAAAAATTAAAAGTATTTGACCTTAACTAAGCACCATTGACAACAGAATAATTATGGATGATTTTGAAAAAATAGAACATCTGCTTCTCAATAAAAGGTTTGAGGAGTTGAGCCCCACAGAATTAAAGGAGGTGAGCAACTATTTTGAAAATGCTGCCGACTACAATGATATGCGTGAAACTTTATCGCAGGTGAAGTCTACACTTGCCGAAGATAAAATATTGATTAAACCGAATGTTGAACTGAAAGAAAAACTATTACAACAATTTGATAAAACCTATACTCAAGCGAAGCCCGGTGCTGGTGGAAACACGGTTCCATTTTATAAAAATATAAAAGTACAATGGGCTGCTGCAGCTTCTGTTGTTTTGATTGTTACCATTGGTTTGGTGGGTTATTTCCAGAATTTAAAATCAAATCCCAATGATGGAATGGCTGTTAATTATGAGACTAAAAAGAACCAACCAACTCAGCAAGATCCGGCCATAACGGAAACGAATACTTCCGAAGAAGTTGTGGTGGAAGAAGAAAAATCAACCCTTCGGGACGAAACGGTTACAAATAAAAAATCTGAAGACAGATCAGAGAAGCCAATTATTTACGGTAATTTCTCAACTACCGAATCGGAAGTTGGTGAAGGAACTATGAATAATAATAATATACCAACCACCACTAATGGTTATTCAATGAATAGAGATGAAAATAAAATCATTGATACCAAAGTGGAGGAAAAGAATGATGCCAATTATTATTTCAACGATCGGTTAAATTCTGAGGATGATATTATAAGGTCACAGGATAAAGACTTGAAAACCAATACAACGATACTTCCTAAAAAAGATGCCCAATTAAAAAACACGACGGTTAATTACAACCAATCTACAACCAAATTTAAAAAGAGGAGAGATAAGGAAATCAAGCAAGAGAATATTGGGGTCATGGCACCTCAAGTTATGGCAGAAGCTACTGATTCGACAAAGATCTCCATGGACAGTTTAAAATTGGATTCCAACATGAATAAAAATGCGATCCAGATTGATGAGAAAAAGGATAATAAATAATGGTTAATTGAACCATTAATATTATTTTTTTGGATGAATTAAACCATTTGAGCCCATCTTAGTCAGATTATTAGTTATTTCGTAGAACTAAGATGCAGCCATCCACTTTGGAAGATCAGGAAATTTTGGATTTAATAGCCAATTCAGAAACCCTCAATCAGGGCTTTAACCTATTGGTAAAAAAATACCAAAGCCGGCTCTATCAGCAAGTTAGAAGAATGGTAATAGATCATGATGATACGGACGATGTATTACAACTGGTTTTTATCAAAGCCTGGAAAAACATGAATTCATTTCGTCAGGAATCGAAACTTTATACCTGGCTGTGCCGGATAGCTATCAACGAAAGTATTACCTTTTTAACCAATAAAAAGAAAAGATTTTTTGTTTCCAGCGATGAGGTCCAAGCCGGGGTGATGGGTCAGGCGGATCAATCTCCTCAAATAAACGGAGATTTTATACAGCAAAAATTAATTCATGCAATAAGTACATTACCCGATAAACAGAGGGCTGTATTTAATTTAAAGTATTTTGATGAAATGCCTTATGAAGAGATTGCCAGTATTACCGGTACTAGTGTTGGAGCGCTAAAAGCATCCTATCATCATGCAGTGCAAAAAATTGAAAAGTTTTTAAACGAAGATTAAACCCTATTTAGTATTTGAGGTCTAAGTAATATCATGAAAAAGAGGATTAAAATAGAAGAGATTCAACCGGTTAAGGAAAGTTTTGGGGTTCCGGAGGGTTATTTTGATTCACTTTTAGGAAAAATAAATGATCAAAAGGGTGTGCAGCAAACCACCATTAAGCTTGAGGATATACAGCCATTGGAAGATAGTTTTCAGGTGCCTGAAGGTTATTTCGAGGGATTAATGGATAAAATTGAGGTAAGAAGAACCCAGGAGGATAATGTGGTTAGTTTTAGAAGCCGATCGATTAGGATTTGGGGTTCTTTGGTGGCGGTTGCCTGTGTGGCAATGGTGATTGTTTCGGTGATTAATTTTGGCCCTCCAGCAGAGGTGCATCAAACCAATGAATACTCTTCACTGGTAAGTATTCCTGATCACGAAATAGCCTCGTTAATGGAGGAGCGGGATGATGAGTTCGAGCTTACAGAAGAAGAAATTATTGAAGTAATAGAGTTTGAGGCCACACGTTCCGAATCGACCGCAATTATTGAGTTTTTGCAGGAGGAGTCGGAAATCGATGCAGGAACCGAAGAGGAAGATTTTTTTGAATCTATTTAATATGATTGATTAACTAATTATGAAAACAAAATTTTTGATTTTATTTATGCTAATGGGAGGTTTAGGTATTTCCCGGATGACAGCCCAAAAAAATCGTTTGGAACTCATTAAGGAAGAAAAAATGATCTTCATAAATGAATATTGTAAGTTTACAGATGATGAGGCGAAGAAGTTCTGGCCGTTGCATGATGAAATGCAAGATAAATTGAAGGAAATTAAAAGGTCCATGAGAAGAGAATTGAGAGATATCAAGGATAAAGGAGTGGATAACGTTTCTGAAACGGATTTAAAAAAGGCCATGTACAACCGAAAGGGATATGAGCAAAAACAATTGGATGTAAAATGGGAGTATAATGACAAGTTTGTGGCCATAGTGGGTGTTAAAAAAACAGCCAAGTTTTATGAGGGAGAAATTGCCTTTAGAAAAAAACTTCTAGATCGCTTAAAGGATCTAAAAATGGATGGTAAAGGCGATGAGGAAGAGGAGGATAATTAGGTGCAAACAAGTTCATTATAAAGTAATAATTACTAAATGGCCAGCTTTCGCTGGCCGTTTTTGTTTAGCAAAAGTTTAGTGAAATAGGTGCATCCATTTGCCTACATTCCGCATCTTAATTTAGCGAAAGATGAAAAATTAAGCCTTATATTTGTTTTTTAATTAGAGCCTATTTATGAAAATCAGGGGATTTCATTTCACTATATTCGTTTTATTCTTGGTATTCACCTTTGGTGTTTTAAGATCCCAAAATATTTCGGGCACCGTTAATCTATATACTAACGTTACTGCTATTGCAGGCCCTGTTGTTACAGTTGGATCTGCAGCTGGTTTTGCAGCTTGCGACCGAGTGATGATCATCCAAATGAAAGGAGCTACTATCAATACAACCAATAATGCCAGTTTTGGCCAAATTACCGCTTATGGGAATGCCGGGAATTACGAATTTGCCACCGTAGCATCTATTGCGGGTAATCAAATAACACTCAGTACCCCTTTGGCATTAACTTATACTACAACAGGCGCTGTCCAATTAATTCGGGTGCCAAGTTATACTAATCCAACCGTTACTGGCACTTTAACTTGTGCTCCTTGGAATGGTATAACGGGTGGTGTTTTGGTATTTGAATCAACTGGTCCGGTAACTTTAAATGCAAATATTGATGTTCAGGGACGAGGTTTTGTTGGAGGTACTATGATTGCAGGAGGTTTTGGCTGTGCCAATGCCAATTATGCCACGGGAGTTCATGGAAAAAAGGGTGAAGGAATTGCTACTGCACCTGCAGGTTTGGATGCCCACAGAGCTCCATTAGCTAATGGTGGTGGTGGTTCAACACCAGGAAATGGAGGATCAGGGGGTGGCGGGAATTTTGGTGCTGGCGGTCGTGGCGGAAATGAATATTCCGGTTGCGGAGCAACAGGAGTTTTTGGATTAGGAGGATACCCATTAACCACCCTTGTAACCAAAGCCTTTATGGGTGGCGGTGGGGGAGGTGGATTTCGAGATAATGGCCAGCCATGCGCTGCGGGTACCAATGGAGGTGGAATTGTAATGATCAATGCACCTTCCATTGCAGGAAATGGATTTTCTATTTTGGCAAGTGGTTCAAATAATACAGTAATAACTAGGGATGAAGGCGCCGGTGCTGGTGGTGCTGGAGGTTCTGTATATTTAAGAGTGCCTGTTTTTACTTCAGCTTTAGCAGTGAATGTGAATGGGGGTTCAGGGGGTAATATTCAGAATACTATTTTTACGAGTGATGCTCATGGACCAGGTGGTGGCGGAGGCGGTGGATATGTATGGGTAACCACTGCGGGAATGCCGGCTAATTTAGCTGTAACCTCCAATGGCGGGGCAGCAGGAATCATCCAGCATGCAGGTGCCTATTTTAATACCACCTATTCTGCTGCGGCGGGAAGTCCAGGTTCAACTTTATTTAATTTACCCAATATTGTAGTTCCTATTTCACAAACATTTCCTCCGGTTAATTTAGGACCAGACACGCTTGGTTGTGGTTTAACAAATATTACCTTACAACCGGATACCGTTTATGCTTCGTATTTATGGAGTAATGGGGCAACCACACCTACCATTAATGTAACTGCATCAGGAACTTATTGGCTTGAATGTCCTATTGGCTGTGGTTTATTTGATCGTGATAGTATTGTAGTTACCATTGGCAATCCAATTGTAAATCTTGGTGCAGATCAATCAATATGTGCAGGAGATTCAATCCAATTTAATGCAGGTGCCGGATTTACTAATTATGCCTGGAATACAGGAGCATCGGCTTCGGCAATTTATACCAATTCTGCCGGCCAATATATTGTTACGGTTACGGATGCTTCGGGTTGTACAGATTCAGATACAGCTGAATTACTAAATGTTTTTCCTTTACCAATTCTAAATTTGGGTGCCGATATCAATCAATGTGGAGGAAATGTCTTATTGAATGCAGGCGCAGGATATGCCAATTATAATTGGCAAAATGGTTCCTCTGCAGATAATTTTACGGTGAGTTCTACTGGGATTTTCTGGGTGCAGGTTACGGATATAAATAACTGCTCCGCTATTGATTCAATTGATATTGTTATCAATCCAGTTCCGATTCCTAACTTAGGTGCAGATATTTCTTTTTGTAGCGGACAGACTGCCAATTTAAATCCTGGGTTGTTTACCAATTATTTTTGGAACACTGGAGAGGTCACTCAAACAATTACAGTATCTGCTGCTGGAACTTATTCTGTTACCGTAACTAACGCAGTTGGATGTACAAATTCAGACACATTAATAGTGCAAAATGTTTATCCTTTACCACAACCCATTTTAGGGCAGGATATTACTTTTTGTGATGGTCAAACCAGGGTATTAAATCCTGGAGTTTTTAACTCTTACCAATGGCAGGACAATAGCGGTCTTCCGGTATTTACGGTGTCAAATTCGGGGACCTATTTTGTAGAGGTCACAGATGTAAATAATTGTATTAATTCTGATACGGTGATTATCATTGTAAATCCTCTTCCGGTATTCTCTCTTGGGTTGGATTTAAAAATATGTCCCGGTGACAATATCGAATTATCGCCTAATGGCTTAACGGTTCCAGTTTCCTATAATTGGAATGATAATTCCACTAATGGAACTTTAATTATTTATGATATTGGTGCGTATTACTTAACGGTAACAGATGTAAATTTATGTTTGTACACTGATACCTTAAACGTAGAAATTGAATGCCCTTGGACCATTTATGTACCCAATGCATTTACTCCAAATCCGGATGAAATTAATCCTCATTTTAAGGCCTATGGCACTAATATCAAAGAATTTAAAATGGAAATATTTGATAGATGGGGAGTGCTAATACACACCTTAAATGCATTATCCGAAAGTTGGGATGGAACCATTAATGGAGTGCCTGCACCCATTGGTCATTATGTTTACAAAGTATCCTATCAGAACTATATTAAAGCGGATGACATTTACTTAATTGGCGGGTTCA
>JBEIQI010000250.1:0-4437 GCA_040376605.1 Flavobacteriales bacterium
TACTTATTTATAAGTAATATCCTATTTATTAAGATATCTGTTGTTTATGTATAATATATCTGCATGTAAATTTTTATAAATGAAAAATTTATATGCCATTCTCTCATTAATTATCCCAACAATTTTATTTAGTCAAAATGTAAAATGGGGCCTAGCCAGAGCAACCATCAAACAAGAGCTTCTTACTGAGAATCCAGGCTCTGGTAGGTTTTACAATAGATATCCCATTAATATTCTGGCAGGTCAAACTATGTGTATCGATTTATTCTGTCAAACCGAAAATATGATTATTATGCTGAATAATGCCGCTAACGAAACAATTGTAAAAATGGTTACCG
Source organism: Flavobacteriales bacterium (assembly GCA_040376605.1). Taxonomy (GTDB): domain Bacteria; phylum Bacteroidota; class Bacteroidia; order CAIKAF01; family CAIKAF01; genus JANWKQ01. Next base: position 339 of record JBEIQI010000250.1, read on the forward strand.
GTGCTAAGGATGTGGAAAATAAAGGTTACCAGCTTATTTATAAATACACAGCCACAAAGGATGAATCGTTGAGCTTGTGATGAAAAAAAAGTAGTATATAGCAAACCCAAAAAAGAAAATTGATTCGAATGCTAGCTTCATAACTTAATTACTATAAAATAAAGATACACTCTTTCTAATTAAATAACTCTCAATTATCAAAAATTAAAAACATAAGAAATACAAACAAAAAAGCCCGGCAAAACCGGGCTTTTGAAGAAAATATAAATGTATATTAATTACAAACTTCAACGTCCAAATGAACCACATAATAAGCAGATCCATTGCCTTGAACTGTTAAATTAGTACCCTTATACAATTGAAATAGTCCAGCAGCAGGTCTAGAAGTAGGTAGAACATTGTATCCTTCAACCTTAACAGGCTCACTAACATTTTGCAATTGCATATTAGAACCTAAATTGATAGTAATCACATCAGTTGTTGCATTGTAATCGATAGATGCACCAGCTACTGCTTGTTGTCCAGCATAAATTGGATAAGTACCGCTGGTTGATGCATCCAATGCAAACCACCACGCATTTCCACTTCCAGCAACATCCCCACCAAAAGCAGTTTCTTCTTGCCAGTTACATGTTAGATTTTGACAAGGTACAAGATTATAACATATAGTAAGATTGCTCAATCCTGCTGGATTACCACTAGCATTAACAGGAGAAGCAAGACCGGCATCACTAGTTTCACCATTATTATAATAATAAACATTAGCAGCTGGACCTCCCTTAACGATAACTGCTACATTAGCCACACACATTCCGGCTGGAGGAGTGATAGTCCAAGAAACGTTAACTCCATCGGTTGTTACGGAAACTTCGCCACTAAAGCTACTCGCATTAAATGGATAATTTTGCCTGCCTGTAGAATATTGGTATTGACCCAAGTTTGCAGCAGTAGCTGCCTCAGAGCAAGTCACATTTCCACCATTATTCGCACCAGTAACAATTACAGGCTGCACGCCAGAAATTGAAGGAGGGGTGGTAACGTTTGGATTTCTAAGAGATGACGAATCATCAGTACAAGAAAAAAATACCAATGAGATGACAAGTGCACTGAAAAGAAGATGTTTTTTCATAAGTTTCGTAATTTAGACGCAATTTTAAGTATTATCGCTTTTAGATGTTATAAATTTAGACGAATGAGTGCTTTTGTTCGTCTAACAGATTTTTAATTAAGTAAAGAATTGGCAGTTATTTTAGCCACTTTTTCACAAAAATATAGATCAATCCCACGCCGAGCATGGAAAACGCTACCAGAAAAATCTCCTTTAATATAAAACCGAATATGGCAGCAGATTATTTTAGATTCTATTTGATGGTTGACAAGTGGTTAAATGATGACTTTGAGGTGAAGTTCACATATCTCAATTAAATATGCCAAAACTAATTGTTTGGGTAATATATTATTGGTTTTAATTTCATCAATTTAACTTGATTCTAAAAGTAATTCTCGTAGATATCCAAGCTTATTTGGCTATATTTGATCAATCAATAGATTACTTAGATTTATGAAATTATTTCGAATTGCCATAACAATAATCCTGGTTGCATTCAATGCGAATCTGAATGCACAAATTGGACTCCCTAAAATAAACGAAAACGACCCTACCCTGCCTGCCTGGGTTGAAATGATGTACAGCGAAACACCCAATGCATGGGAGGTGGATAAAGGGTACAACCAACATCTAAAGGAGCATGGCAAAAAAACTTTACCATATGAATCCTATTATAAAAGATGGCGAAAATATGTTCAGGATTATATAGATAATAAAGGGTTTGTGCATTATCCAACCGTAGAAGAAAGAGATTCAGAAATTGAATTTCGTCAGTCTTTGAGAGATGAAAATAGAGGAAGTGCCGTATGGAATTTTATTGGACCCAAAGTTCATTTAAGGGGAAGATATAATATGGCTGATTCGGTACCTCAGGCATCTTGGCATGCCAATATTTATAGCATAACCATGTGTATTGCTAATCCTAATATTATGTATTGTGGTACAGAAGCCGGGGGGGTATATAAATCTACTAATCATGGAAATAGTTGGAATTTTGTTGTGCCTAATTTATTTGTAAGAGATGTAAAATCCATTGAAGTTCATCCTACCAATCCTGATATTGTATTTTTTGGAGCTGCAGGCAAAATTTACAAATCCACGGATGGTGGCAATAATTGGGCTCCCTGTGGTCAACCAGCTTTTCAATCTACCAATATCTATACATGGGATTTACATTTTAATCCGGCCAACCCGAATATCATTTATGCTGCTACCAGTCAGGGACTTTATAGAAGCACCAATTTAGGTGATTTCTGGACTGAAGTATTAACGAATGAATGTATATCTGTTGTTACAAAACCATTTGATCCATCCGTAGTTTATACCATTCAATATAACCCAACTACAAAAATTGGTGATTTCTATAAATCGCTTGACTCAGGGTTAACCTATACCATTAAACCTACAGGATGGTTCACTGTTCCTGCTGCTGATGCAGGATTATTAGAAAGTAAAGGTGGGCGTATAGGAGTTTCCGAAGCAGATCCGAATAAAGTTTATTCTTTGCTGGTAGGGTCTAGCACCGGAGCTGCAAGCCTTCAGTTAAATGGATATATTGGTATTTATGTGAGTAATGATGCAGGCGAATCATGGGCCAACCCCCACGGAACCATCGGTTCCCCGTATGATGTAGCAACTCATCCTAATCCCATGACCTTTGGGGGTGATGACAATTCCTACAATCAGATTTATTATAATACCACTATTTCGGTTTCCCAATTAAATGCCAATGAAATTATTTTAGGTGGTCTTAGTATGTGGAGATCCACAGATGGCGGAGCAAACATTACACCGGTGGGAGGATATGTTGGGAACATTCCATATATCCATCCAGATATGCAAGAAATAAAAACCTACAAAACAGGAGTATCCACTCAGGAAACGTGGGTAGCTTGTGATGGAGGACTCAACTACTCCATTAATTTCGTGCAGAATCATGTTGCAAAAAATAATGGAATCGGAGCTTCGGATTATTGGGGATTTGATCAGGGATGGAATGAAGATATCATGATTGGTGGTAGATACCATAATGGAAATGCGGCTTATTTCGATAATTATACGGCTGGAGAATTTATTTCATTAGGCGGAGGAGAAGCCTCTACAGGATATGCTAATTATAGCAATGAAAGAGAAGTGATCTGCTCTGATATCGGTGGGAGAATTGTTCCAAATAATATTACTGATGTAATAACTGGTTTTCCAATTGCGCTTTCTCCCAACGAAGGATATTGGCTCAACGAAAGTTCTAGAATAGTATACGATAGGGATTATTGGAACATAGCGTATTTGGGCAACGAAAATAAATTTTATAAAAGTTACGATGGAGGATCCTCCTTCTCTTTACTGTACAGTTTTGGAGCCAACACCAACGATCGAGTTTTATGGATAGAACAAAGTAAATCGAATCCGCAAATAATGTATGCCCAGGTTGTTATTAGCAATAACAGTAGAATTTATAAAACAACAAATGGTGGAACCAGCTGGAGTACTATCACCATTCCGCAAACCAATCAACGCTATCTTTTCTTTACAATTTCTGCCACAAATGAAAATGAATTATGGGTGGCTTATACAAGTGGAACTAATGGGAATAAAGTATATCATACCACGAATGCAGGAACGAGTTGGACCAATATTACCACGCCTACTCTTAACGGAATGGAAATCTATCAAATCACTCATCAAGCCGGAACAGATGGAGGAGTTTATATTGCCATTAAAGAAGGAGCCGTATTTTATAAAAATAATACCTTAACCGATTGGTATAATTATAGTGCAGGTTTGCCTGTTGCGATTGAACCTTTAAGACTGGTGCCATTTTATAAAGGGCAGAAAATGAGATTAGCTTGCAAGGGGCACAGTATATGGGAAGCTGATTTCTATGAACCTTCACAATTGATCGCTGACTTTTCTGCTGACTACAAAGAATTTTATTGTCCAGGTGACACCATTCATTTTAACGATCATTCTGTAGCCACCGCTGCTGCAACA
>JBEIQI010000277.1:0-3703 GCA_040376605.1 Flavobacteriales bacterium
CTTTCCGGTTTATGGAGATATTTTCGAAAATAAAAAGATTGATGAAGCGAGTATTTCGAATATTGTTACCACTCCCCTGCCTCCAGAATGGGAGTCGTTGATAGAAAACAAAACGGATCTTCCTGCCGAATTTAAATTAACCATTACCAATAAAATTGCCAATAGTGGTAATTATGGTATTTATGAGATTTTACCCATTCGCTTGAAAAATGGAATCGTAGAAATTTTAATTAGTGCAACCATCAACCTTAGTTTGTCGGAATCAGAATTGATAGTGGAACCCCAGGAAAGATCAGCATCTAACAGTGTGCTTGCTACCGGAAATTGGTTAAAGGTAGGCACCCCCGAAAATGGTTTATATAAAATAACTTATGCCCAATTACAAACTGCGGGATTAATTGGAGGTACAGTAGCCAGCGACTTGATTAAGTTATATGGTAATGGCGGAGGTTTTTTACCCGAAAAAAATAGTTTGTTTCGATACGATGACCTCGAAGAAAATGCCATTGAAGTAGTGGATGGTGGTGACGGAAATTTCGATAACAATGATTACCTTTTATTTTATGGCCAAGGTCCGCACCAATGGAATTTTAACTGGACCGATAGCAGCAAATTTACGCATGCTTATAATGTTTATGCGGATACCAATTTCTATTTTATTACCATAGGCACAACTCCCGGATTAAGATTAACCTCACGAGCCAACTTAGGTGGTGCTCCAACTTATACAAGCTCAACCGGCGATGGATATTTGTTTAGAGAAGACGATTTACAAAGCTTAACTCATAGTGGCCGGCAATGGATGGGGGATTATTTTAATTATACAAATACCTATACCTATAATTTTAATTTGCCTGATATTAATATTGCAGAACCTATTCTTACCACGGTAAAAATGGCTTCACGTTGTGTAGCTTGTAATACAACTATTTACTTAAAATATAATTCTACCAATGTTCTCACCTTAACTCCTTCGCAAGCTAGTTCAAGCTACACGGCTCCTTTTGCAACCAATGCCACAGGATCTGCCTCGTTTAACGTAACCGGAAATAATATCGACTTAGTGCTTAATAAAGCCGCTGGACAAGAGGCTTGGTTGGATTATATAGAAATCAATTATAGAAAAACCATTACTGCCAACAGTGGATTCTCTGTTTTTAGCGATAAAGGTTCGTTAGGACAAACCAATGCAAAATTTACCATTGCCAATGCAAATAACAATCAGGAAATTTGGGATATCACCAATCCTTTAAAACCCATTCAACAACAATTTAATATAGTAGGTTCGAATGGAGAATTTCAAGCGGATTTATCTGATACCCTCCACAGCTTTTTAGTTTTTGATCCGAATGCCGCTTTAAACGTTGCCAGCTTTAAATCAATTCCGAATCAAAACCTGCATGCCTTAACTCAAGCCAATCCTGCAGCAGATTTTATCATTATTACACATCCTTCATTTTTAGCAGCAGCACAGGATTTGGCCAATTTTCATGCTACTGAAGATGGAATGGTAGTGCATGTGGCCACTACTGATCAAATTTATAATGAATACTCATCCGGAAAACAGGATATTTCAGCAATTCGGGATTATATAAAAATGTATTACGATAATAATCCGGTAGATTTTCCCAATTATGTTTTACTTTTTGGGGATGGATCCTATGATTATAAACCTTATCTAAACAGGTTGGATTATGACAATACCAATTTTGTTCCTGCCTTCGAAACCGTAGAATCTTTTGATAGAGGAGGAAGCTCTTATTGTTCTGATGACTTTTATGCCTTATTGGATAACGATGAAGGAACGTATGGATATATCAATTTAAATGCTGCTTCCAATATTGATGTGGGGGTGGGTAGAATTCCAGCAAGAAGTCCCGAAGAAGCGCAAGGAGTGGTGAACAAAATTAAATTTTATGCTACCAACATTGAGTGCATGAGGGATTGGAGAAATTTAGTAACGGTAGTGGCAGATGACATGGAAGCCGGATGGGAAGCCAATTTTTTAACAGGTAGTGAAATAATCGCCAACCAAATTGATGGAATTAATAAGGTATGGAATATCGATAAAATTTATCTGGACTCCTACCAGCAGGTTTCAAATGCGGGCCAAAGATATCCCGAAGCTGAAATTGCCCTTTATGACAGGGTTAATAAAGGTTCCTTAATTGTTAATTATATTGGACATGGTGGTGAAACCGGTTTTACTGCAGAAAGGGTATTACAAATTGACGATTTTGTATCTCTGGTAAATGAAAAAAGTTTACCAGCATTTGCTACTGCCACATGCACCTTTACCCGTTTTGATAATCCAGAGTTTAACTCAGCAGGGGAATATTTAATTCAAACTGCCGATAAAGGGGCCATTGGTTTATTTTCAACCATCCGACCGATTTCAATTGTACCTACCTGGAATAATAAATTTTATAAGGCAGCTTTTACCCGATTAGCTAATGGCGAAATGCCTAGAATGGGTGATATTATTAGGTTGTCTAAACAACCGGACCCAGCAAATGACTTTGGAGAAGCCAATATACTTTTGTTTGGGGATCCCGCTTTAAGACTAGCTTATCCCGAAATTAAGGTGGTTACTGATTCTATCAATGGTATATCAGCGGATACAATTGTTGGTTTTGTAGCAGATACCCTAATGGCTTCTCAATTGGTTACGATTACCGGACATATTGAGGATCTAACAGGCAATCTGCAAAGTGATTTTGATGGCGATTTATATACCACCATTTTCGACAAGGCTTCTCAATTAACTACTTTGGGTAATGATGGAGGAAACCAATTTAATTATCAACTTCGAAAAAATGTAGTTTTTAAAGGAAAAACTACCATAATTGATGGAATGTTCAGATTTCAATTTGTGGTTCCTTTGGATATTAATTACCTGATTGGAGAGGGTAAAATCTCTTACTATGCTACGGATAATATTTCGGTAGATGCCCATGGCTATTATAGAAACTTCAATATTGGGGGCTCCGAAAATAATTGTAGTGCAGATATAAATGGGCCGGAAATTGAGGTCTTTTTAAATGATACCAATTTTCAGGAAATGGGGATCACCCAGTCTGCAACCCGACTTGTAGTGAGGGTAAGCGATGAAAATGGTATCAATACCACAGGTTTAGGCATTGGACATGATTTACAAGCCATTATTGACAACGATATTCAACATCCAATTATCTTAAATGATTATTATACGGCGGATTATAATAGTTATTCAACGGGTACTGCCGAATACTTGTTAACTGGGTTAACCCAAGGATTTCATACCATTGATGTGCAGGTGTGGGATGGATGTAATAATCCGGCCAATGCCACCCTTAATTTTGCGGTAACCACAGCAGAGGCGGCTCTCATTAATTTCCTGGCTTACCCGAACCCATTTAGTGATAACGTTACTTTGGCCTTTGAGCATAATTTTGAGGGCAAAAATGTTATTGCTACCGTTGAAGTGATGGATTTATCGGGTCATGTAGCCAAAAGTTTTACCAAATCATATGTTCCAGAAGGTAACCGGGAAGTTTCCATTACCTGGGATGGAAGAAGCGATGGTGGTGAAAAACTGGCTTCTGGGCTATATATATGTCGAATAATGATGCAGGATGACCAGGGAAATCAGGCATCGGGCAGTTGTAAATTAGTTTTGGTGTACTAAAAACAGGGATTATCTACAATAAAAAATAATAATTAC
>JBEIQI010000052.1:0-15002 GCA_040376605.1 Flavobacteriales bacterium
AATGAGTAAAGCGCTGCCCATCGTATTTCGAGACTCCACCGCCATTAGTGCCGAACCAAAGGTTTCCAGATTTATCTTCTAAGATGCTCAAAACAACATTATTGCTCAGGCCTTGTTGATCTGTAAAATGAGTAAAACGCTGCCCATCATACTTCGTGACCCCACCGCCCCAAGTGCCGAACCAAAGGTTTCTGGATTTATCTTCTAAGATACAATAAACATCGTTATGGCTCAGACCTTCTTTATCGGTAAAATGAGTAAAACGCTGCCCATCGTATTTCGTGACCCCACCACCTTCTGTACCGAACCAAATGTTTCCGGATTTATCTTCTAAGATGCTACTAACATCATTATTGCTCAGGCCTTGTTGTTCGGTAAAATGAGTAAAATCCTGACCATCGTATTTAGAGACCCCACCACCTGCTGTGCCGAACCAAATGTTTCCGGATTTATCTTCTAAGATGGTGCTAACATTATTATTGATTAGGCCTTGTTTATTGGTAAAATGAGTAAAACGCTGCCCATCGTATTTCGATACCCCACCGCCTTCTGTACCGAGCCAAATGTTTCCGGATTTATCTTCCAAGATGCTCAAAACAACATTATTGCTCAGGCCTTGTTTATCGGTAAAATGAGTAAAACGCTGCCCATCGTATTTCGATACCCCACCGCCTGCTGTGCCGAACCAAATGTTTCCGAATTTATCTTCTAAGATGCACCTAACAAAATTATTACTCAGGCCTTGTTTATCGGTAAAATGAGTAAAATGCTGCCCATCGTATTTCGATACTCCACCACCTGTTGTGCCGAACCAGAGGTTTCCGTATTTATCTTCTAAAACGCACGATATACCTCCGTGTTTTAACCCTTGTAGTTTACTAAAAGAAGAAAAAGAATGTGGGTTGTTATCTTGAATGTGTGGGTCTTTGGCAAGGGTTACTTCGGGGATGCCGGCAACAAAAGGGCTGTCAATAGCCTGCACTATTTTGGGCAAGGAAAAGGTATCGGTTCCGGGGGTGATGATGCGGAGCTTGGCTTCATCCACTATCAACACCTTGCCCTGCCCGGCAGGGTGCACATTGGTGTTGGTTGGCACTACCTTAGGTTTACCAACAGGTATCTTTTTGAGTTTACTTTCATCAACCAATACGACCTTTGGCTCTGCCATGCTGTCTTTGGGTACTACATAGCCGTGTGCTTCTACTACCCTTGGTGCAAAGGTGTTTTGATTGGCTTGGTTCTGTTGGTTGTTACAAGCCGCAACAACTAGCAGTAATAAAAAGAAAAGGTAGCAATATTTTTTCATTGTATTTATTCATAAAACAAATGTAGAAAAATACATGCCGTTTGGAATAATTACTTGGAATTTGCTAGAGGGAAAATATGTTTTAATGAATTGAAAATGCTGAAACAACTCGGCTTAATTAGCATGACGACAACCACATTCTGACAACCATTACAGGCGAAGGCTTAAATGAAAATTTCGTATATTAAGACAGTTTAGTGCTAAACAACTCAAACCGTAAGTTGACAAACCATCGTGTGACAACCATTTTGGAAGACCACTGCAGGCGCAGGCTTAAATGAAAATTTCATTCATTAAGACAGTTTAGTGCAAAACAACGCAGATTGTCAGTTGGCAAACCATTGTGTGACAGCCATATATTGGAAGACCATTGCAGGCGCAGGCTTAAATGAAAATTTCATTTATTAAGATAGTTTAGTGCTAAACAACGCAGATCGTCAGTTGGCAAACCATAGTGTGACAACCATTGTGTAAAATCGGAATTTTTAATTGATGACGAACACTGCGCTTAAGCAGCAAACTCTGAGCAACATGTTTGAGCAATTTGTGTTTTGATGTAGGGAGTGCAAGGCACTAAAACTAACTACGCCTAGCCCCAACTCAGTCTTCAAAAAGTTTAAGTTGATTTGGATTTTCTAATTGTTGTTTTTTTAGTTTGATGCTCAAGTTAGTGAGTTGTTGGGTGATTTGCGCCAATTGCTCGTTGGCGGGTACCGAGTATAATTTATCTAAAGGTGATAATTTGTTCATTCGATTGAGGTTGGCCACATGCAAATATTTTAGGGTCGTTTCAATTCTGGAATGACCGAGCAGTTCTTTAATAGAAACGATATCCAAACCCATTTCGAGCAGATGCGTTGCAAAACTATGCCGAAGGGTATGAATACAGGTTCCGGATTTTTGAATACCTGCTCTTTTGATTCCTTGTTGGAGGGCAAACCGAATCCCGGTTTCACTCATCATGGGTAAACCAGTACCTCCAGGGAAAACATATACGGAGGGTGTATGCTGATCCATATAGATGAACAACTCTTCCAACAAACTTTTGGCGAGTGGGACATATCGATCCTTTTTACCCTTTGCCAGTTTAATATGAATGAGTAACCTTTCAAAATCCAGGTCTTCCCATTTTAACTTAATCAGTTCCCCTAATCGGAGTCCACTTGAATAAATAAGTTTTAAAATTAACCGATGTTTTAAAAAACTAATCCCATTAAATAATGAAAGACATTCGTTTTGATTAAGCCATCTTCATTTCTTCTAATAAGGTGGCGAAACCTGCAATTTCTTTGCTAGCTTGGATGGCGCCAAGAGATAAAGTTTTCATCATAATGTTTTTCAGCGAAGTTCTTATTAAAAGCCGCCATCAAACAAATAAGATTATCGTACCTTTACATCATGAATTTCAGTAACTCAATTAATGAGGCTCTAAAAGTATTGGGGATAGAAAATCTCAACGATATGCAGCAGGCAACGTTGAAACATTACGAAAAAAACGATCATTTGGTATTGTTATCTCCAACGGGTTCGGGTAAGACCCTGGCCTTTTTATTACCCTTGATTAACCATCTCAATCCCGATTTAGAAAATAAAGTTCAGGCATTGGTATTAGCTCCTTCCCGCGAATTGGCCTTACAAATTGAATCTGTTTTTAAAAGTTTAAAAACAGGGTTTAAAGTAAATTGCTGTTATGGAGGACATCCCATGAGCATTGAAAAAAACAACCTGCAACATCCACCGGCTATATTGATAGGAACACCGGGAAGGTTGGTAGATCATATAGAAAGAAAAAATATCAACCTCGAAAATATTACCACCCTGGTTATTGATGAGTTTGATAAATCGTTGGAATTTGGTTTTGAAGAAGACATGAAATATATTATTTCACAACTTCCTAACCTGAAGAAAAAAGTGATGACCTCGGCCACCCAGGCTATTGAAATTCCGGCATTTGTTGAATTGTCGAATACCACTACCATTAATTTTTTGCATACTAAAGAGCAACAATCCAAGCTGATTATTAAAAAAGTAGTCGCCGAAAAATCTATATTGGACTCATTGTTCCAATTACTTTGTACGTTAGACTCGGGCTCTACTTTGGTGTTTTGTAATTTTAAAGAAAAGGTAGAAGAGGTAAGCGGATATCTAAAGGATAGAGGGATCGACAATGAATATTTTCATGGGGGACTCGAACAAATTGATCGGGAAAAAGCGTTGATCAAATTCAGGAATGGGTCGGTACGCATTTTAATTACTTCGGATTTAGCTTCCAGGGGTTTAGATATTCCTGAAATTAAAAACATTATACATGTGCAGCTTCCTCCGCAGGAAGATGCCTTTACCCACCGTAATGGTCGCACGGCCAGAATGAATGCAGATGGGATGGCACTTATCATGACCGAAAAAAACGAGTCCTATCCTGCCTATATAGATCGCACGATGGAAGCGTTTAAGGTGAATCCAAATGCATCCGTACCAAAACCATCGGGCTTCACCACCTTGTATTTTGGAAAAGGCAAAAAAGACAAATTAAATAAAGTAGATATCGTTGGGTTTTTGAGTCAGAAAGGTGGATTGCAAAAAGATGAAATTGGGCTGATTGAGGTAAAGGATTATTTTAGTTATGCGGCCATAAAAACATCTAAGGTGCAGGAGGTCCTTAAAAAAATTAAGGATGAGAAAATAAAAAATAAAGTAACGAGAATAGAAATTTGCAAATAGGCTTTTATTCAGCGGGACTTTTAAAAAAATACACCATTCCACTGTTATCATCCATAATGGCATCCGGCCCATCGAGCCATAGATTTCCCCAATTCGCCTTGGTCATTGAAACAGGTTGCCCTTCGGCTTCTTTGGTTGAATAATTGTACACCTGCGTCATCCCATCAAAGAAAAATATGAGATGATCAGAATCCATAAATAAAATGGCTTCAACATGGTTAGTGGAAAGACCCGGAAAAAGATTCTGCAATTTAAATGCCTTCGCCGATTTATTGGAAGGACGGTACATCATACAACTATCATTCTTAAAAAAACAAATCATATCATCTTCGGCCAAATAATAAGCCGCATCTATTTGATTAAAACCTACCCCAGGAAATACTTCTTTAATGGTTTGTTCTGCGGGATCTACCAGCTTCGATTTGTTGTTGTATTTTTTTACTTTATTCCCATTAAAAAAATAAGTAGTGCCAGCATAAAATAAAGCTTCATCGATATGCTGTGTATATAACCCGGAAAAATTAACCGCATTTACCGGCTTTGGATAATTATTAAAAAAACGACCGTTGGCATAATCGAAAAGCACATAAGTAACATTACTTAATTCTTCAAATTGTTTTTTATCTACTTTGTTAATAGCTTTGGGATAAATAACCAACGACACTCTCCTATTGGCTTGTCGGCCTTCTTCTGTATCGTTGGTAGCTATAGGTTGGGTTTTCCCAAAACCTGTCGTATTAATAACAATAGACTTGTCGGATAATTTTTTTAATAAAGCATCCTTCACTGCATTCGCTCTGTTTTTAGATAAAGTCATGTTTAACTCATCACCGCCTGCATTATCAGTATGTCCAAAAACATCGATGGATTTAATGGATGAACTATTTAATTTATTTGCTAATGAATCAATCGATAATAAGGCGTCAGGTTTAAGGGTATAAGAACCTACATCAAACAACAATGAAGAATTTAAAGTTACCTGCATTACACTGCCAAGCGCAGCAACAGCAGCTATATCAGCACCCGGCCAACTCCCTTTGCAACCACCCTTTAAATCGGTTAATCGTACATAATAAAATGCTTCGTTTTCTTTTACAAAATTATTGATATCCACTTCGGATCTACCTCCGCTAATTTCACCAACATTAATCCAGGTAATTCCATCCTTAGAAATTTCTAGTTGGGTAGGTTCAATTTCAGAACCTACTTCGAAAATATATAAATCCGGTCCTTCTATATTTACCAAAGCATTATCGGTAAATCGAACGGTCAATGTGCCTCCACAACCCAGACTTAAGAAGCCTTTGCGGGTTTCAATATTATATTCGGATTCACCCAAAACTATCTCAGGAGCTCCACCATTTACCGAAGCCTTAGGATTGCCCTCTTGAAATTCGACTAATACATCTGCGAAAGATATTTTACCATTGGGGGCATATACAAATCCACCATGTCCATCGTTGTAAATGGCTTGAGAACTGGTTTGAGCCAGAAGGTTATTTACCAAAAGGAAACCGAATAAAAACAGAAATCTTCTTTGCATACAATAGATCGGATAATAAATATAATAAATCCTGCCTGAGTTCTGTTATGCAAATTTAATGCCGTAAGGGCTGCAAGCTTTGAAATGGAGCTGACATTCCATTGGTTGTAGGCTTTACAGAAAGACTATAATGCCTTAAAGTTCATTTGAATAACCTGAGCAATGGCTTCAAATTCGGCCTTTTCTATTTTAAGTTTGGGATTATTAAAATCCATATCCTTCATGGTATTGGCCGGAATAAGATGAATATGGGTATGAGGAACTTCAAATCCGGCAACGATGATACCTATACGTTCAGTAGGAATGGTTTTTTGAATAGCCTTTGCCACTTTTTGGGAAAATTCCATGAGTCCGGTAAAGGTCTCATTATCCAAATCGAACCAATGATCCACCTCTACCTTCGGGATGCACAAGGTATGGCCACGTTTTAATGGAGAAATATCCAGAAAAGCTAAATACTTGTCGGTTTCAGCAACTTTATAACAGGGGATTTCTCCTTTTACGATCTTGGTAAATAAGGAAGCCATTAGCGGGAAATTTTAATCACCTCAAAGGTCATTAAACCACTTGGCACTTGCACATCAACCGATTGACCTTCTTTTAATCCAAGTAATGCCTTTCCAATAGGACTATCGCAGCTCATTTTACCTTCTTTCAAATTGGCTTCATTTTCCGAAACCACTTGATATTCCATAATGGCATTGGTCTTTTTATTTTTAATCTTCACTTTAGAAAGCAAAGATACTTTGGAGATATCTACATTGGCATTATCCAGGATTCTTGAATTATTAAGGGTTTCCTGCAATTTAGAAATTCTGGCTTCCAACAATCCTTGCGCCTCCTTGGCGGCATCGTATTCTGCATTTTCGGAAAGATCCCCTTTGTCTCTTGCTTCAGCTATTTGATAAGAGATTTTGGGTCGCTCAACAGAAACCATGTTTTCGAGTTCTTCCTTGAGTTTCTTATAACCTTCTTCTGTTAGATAATTGATCTTAGACATATAATTACTATTTATTACTGACTTTATAAAAACATGAACAGAAAGCCGGGGGCTTTCTGTTCAATAACAAATGTATAAATTTTATTTTAAAAGAAGCAATTTAGCCTCTTAGATGGTAAATCTAGCACCAAAGCTGTGTACTCCACCAAAATTATAAGTTGCTCTGAAGGAATAATCAAAACCAATTTTAGTGGTACCGCCTTTTTTAAATGGAGCTTCAAAGGTAATTCCACCTGTTGGGCCAACGAATGCATTTAACATGGTAGGGGTAGCACCATCGCGGTTTCCAAAAATCCCTTCTTCAAAAGTATAACCACCACGAACCATCAACATATTTTTCCAGTTGTACTGAACACCTAATGTCCACTGGTCGTATGTAAATGAATGGGTAGTAAAGTTAAAGGCAAAATCAAGGTTATGAGATTTATTAAATCTATAAGTATAACCAACACCGATATTCATTAATGCAGGCATTTCATATTCGGCAGATCTTTGATTTACGGTAACTAAAGATCCAAAGATAGGAGATGTAAACTGAGTGGTTAATCCATCACCAGCAGCTTGCATTCTTGGTCCGATATTTTTTAAAGTGATACCGAAGAATAAATTATCATCATCTTCTAAACCTTCAATTTTACGTTTACCAATTTTGGTTTTGTACATGATACCCGCGTCGATAGCAAATCCTGTAGAGTTTACATTCGACAAACCTTGAGTGATAATTTTAACGGTAAATCCCCCAGAAATTTTCTTAGAGAATGAACGAGCATAAGACAAGGAAATATTTAGGTTATTTACCTGGTAGGTATTACCTGTTCCTTCCGGCTGACTCACGGTAGTTTCGGTAATTTGACCTGAGTTAAGTGACATTACACTTAGACCCAAAACACCTCTTTGACCACCTAAATTTTGGGAAAATCCAAAATTTTCAATGTTGATACCGGTACCGGCCAACCACATTGAATGAGAAAAAATCAATTCGGTCTTTTTGGTAAAAGCCATACCTGCCACATTCATGAACTGCGCTTCGAGTCCACGACAAAATGCGGTATTTGCATTTGCCCAACCCGAACTACGAGCCCATGGATTGATTAACAGATCGGTGCTACCAGCAGATCCTGCTCTGTCTCCATTACCAGCGTAGGTAAATTGAAGGGCTGCAAACATTAATGCGAAAGCGGCCCATAATTTTTTTCCTGTCTTCATCTTGCGCTATTATTATACTTTTTCTACAATTAAAAATTATCAAGTTGTAATGGTCTTAACACACCATACCATTTCAATATCTTCTCTCCTATTCCAGGTGCATTTACATGTATAATATAAAGTCCTGTAGAGATTGGAATATTTTTAAAGTTTTTCAAATCCCATTCAACATTAGTGGTAGTGTTATCATCCTTCACGAATGTACGGATCAAAGTACCATTTAAGGTATAGATAGAGATTGTACATTGATCAGGAAGGTTAACGATTTTTACTCTGTTATCTAGAGCAGAAGTTTCGTACTCACTTGCTGAATAATATGGATTAGGAACCACTTGAATAATATCTAAAGCACTGGTTGCTGAAGGATTATTATTGATATTGGTTTGTAAACCATCGAAGGAGAATTCATACATTGGATTATTCGCATTGATAGGGGTTCCTTCTGGATTAATGGCAGAGTAATCTTTAGAATACGTTTTTTGAACACGTAACTTAATTCTTGCCTCACCACCTAACCATGATTTTCCGGTTACATTAAATGGAATACCTGCCCAAACGCAATTTCTCCAAACATTTCTTGCTCTGGCAAGAGATACACCGCTAATTGGAACAAAGTTATTGGTAGTATCACTTAAGCTTTTGATGATTCTTAAACCTTGATCATAATGTGGGAATGAAGCATAAGCACCTTCTGCGGCATTGGCTTCGAACACATAGATATAATGTTTACCAGCAAATAAATAATCCCCAAATTGAGAAACATAACCTTCTGGATTTCCAGCTAATGGATCTGATTGAGAAGGATTAAATTTCATATCTCTACCATTTTCACCAGCTAGATAAGAATCTTCCCCGAAGGCAATATTTAATCTCTCACCAGTTTCAACGTTGATAGCATATCCTGGGAACCAACCCATACCATAAGCAGAAATATAATTAGGATCATCAGGATTTGTACTTGCAGTAGTTGCGAAGTTTTTATTTCCTTCTTTATCTACAGAGAATGCAAATCTTAAATCCATATTCTTTGGAGGATTACTGTTAGGGAATCCAGGATCAACATATGCATCACTGGTAGTACTTCCAATTGGATTATAGGTTTCGAAAATAGGACATCTGCTCCATTTAGTTTTGTCATCGGTTAATACGATGTCAATAGAACCAATATATCCATTAGATGTATTAGGAATGATTTTACCTGAAGCATTGATTTGACTTCCGTATCCAACATTATGGCCTGGGAACAACTGAGTTGCAGCAGGATCTTGTTTATAGTTGTTTACACTAGAGGTAAGAATATATGGTACCATTCCACCGCCACCATAGAAGGCTGTTCCGGTGATGAATTTACCTTGTGGATCGAAATAAATTTTCTGAGATTGAGAACAAATGGTGGTCTCAAAATAATTCGAATTCCAATAAGTAGAATTATCATCAGCAGTACTTCCTGCTCTAGCCCAGTTCAATGGAGAATCTCCATCTAAGTCAGGGAAGAAACCTAAGTATACATTTTCAGGATCGCTAAACTCAATACTTGAATATAACAAACCGTTACCCGGAGTAGACAATTCAGTACCATTCACCTCAATAGCTCCCGGATCAGTATAGAATGTTGTAACCTGACAAGTAGAAGAATTTGAAGTCCACGTTGGTCCAGCATTATCTACCTGATGCACATCAATAGAGAACCCTAAGAAAGCAGTATCTGGATCAACAGCACGCTGATCATAGATAATTTGCTCATAAGCCTGAGATAAATCGCTTTCGGATTTTGCTACAGTATCCTGACCAGATGGTGAACTAGGATCTAACAATACCCATCTTGCGGTAGGCTGAATTGTTTTCACCGTAGCCAAGGCAGTATCTAACACTTTTAAGATATACTTTTTGCCTTTAATTGCTAAAGGATCAATAATCTTCACCTTAATTGGACCTAAACCATTTTCATAAGTTAAGGTTTTCTTACGGTGATCCGGTGCAGCTAAAATTGCATCTTCTGTTTCCTGAGTTAATTCAAGAATATTTCCACCATTACCTCTTCCTTCGATACGGGTAATTTGAGGTCCAAATCCATACAATGAATTTAAAACAGTTCCGCCATTTTCAGGAGTATTAATATGAGGAGATGCTTTGTACACCTTAATATTTCTTCTTCCTAAGAAGAATGGTTCTTTTTGACCATCCAATGAATTTGCATCATTCGGATCGAAGTTTTTATAGTTGTTATATCCATAAGCCAAGGCCATATAATAATAGTCCTTATGATTTACCAAGGTCTTACTGCTGGAATTTGTAAACTCATCCTGAGTAATTTTAAAGGAGTGTTTAATACCCTGATTGGCTCCATCTACTTTTACTACCGGAACAGAATAACCCAAACCATCATCATATTCGAAGTTGATGATTTTACCAATTGGATTTCCATTGGCGTCGAAATTCCTCACATCACATTGAGCAACTAATCGACCGAATTCAGAACCACCGGCTCCGAAAATATCAGTAGCCGTTACGGTAGAATTTTTCACCTGGTAAATTAAATAACCTTCAAAACGAATTTGACGATCATAAATAGCACTATCAATTTGAACACCCACCTGGATGGTTGTTACCACTTGAGTACTTTGATTAGAGGTATAACCATATAAACTATCAATTAAGGTTGGTCCCACATAAATATAGAACATACTATCAGCAGCAGCTGATTGTTGTGCATCATATAAATAATATGGAGTACCACTTACGTTGGTAGAATCATAACTTGGAACCCATAAAGTAGTATCACGGGTAATTGGAGAAGAAGATAAAGCGAACTCAGGAATGAAATAATTTAATTCCTCGTATTGATTTAAATAGTTATTCGAAATAGACTTATTGGTTAAGAACATTACTAATTCCTGATCCATTTCCTGAATATTTAAATCTGGAGCGTCAGGACCATTTAATACCTTGAAACAGTTTTCGAATAAAGACTGAGCTTTAATATCCGCAGCCAATACTTTTAATACTGATTCGTAAGAGTTTCCTGAAGAAGATCTTGCCCAAACAACCCCTGTAGTAATATCATTAACAGCACCTGGTCTTAATGTAAATGGACCTGCAGATTGAACGAAACGTCTATCACCTGCTTGATTAGGATTTGGAGATCCACCGGTGTTGGTTTCAGACCAGCTAAATGAAGCGGCCACCCCTTTGGTACCCCAATTCCAAGGATCTGAATCACCTGGGAACATGAAGTCAGCTTTGGTAGAAGCGGCACAAGAACCTGATGGATATCCATTACAACCAAACACCATTCTTGAATTATCTCTCCAGAAACCTCTTAAGTAGTTATAATATTCAGGACCTGTACTTGGGTCACCAGTTACTGCACCAGAGTTATTATAATAAACGAATCTTCTCATACCGAAACGTTCGTTATCCGGAATAGTATCATCGAAACCAACTCCATTGATACCGAAAGTAGCATTAAAACGAGTGGTATCCTGAGCATCACCAGCCAATGTATTCAAAGCAGCTAAAGCAGCAGGTGGAGGATTGTTTGGATCCCATGATTTATCCCAGAAATCTGCAATACCATTGTTATCCATAAATGGACCAAGGAAGAAGTCGATACCGATAGCTGGAGGATTATCACCATAACCTTGAGCACCAGAATATGGATTATCAAAATCATCGGCATTGTACATAAATCCGAATCCACGTTCAACATCACAACCAGTGTAGTCATCAATAGCTCCACCGATATCAGCATCGGTATTTACACCGAAATAACATTGCTCTAAAGTGGTAGTACCTCTATTAATTAATTGATAGTTATAAAAGGTCATGTTATTGATCTCATCGTTGGTATTAAAACCAAATCCCTGAGCTCTAATTTCCATACCAATGGCATTACCTTGAGATTCACCATGGATGTTTCCTTTATCGTTAAATACCCACCATAAAGTAAAGTCACCATATAATAAGGCACTTCTGTTAGTTTTACAATCAACAGTATTATCTAAATCATAAAATGGATAATCACAATCTGTATAATCATATACTCCATCACCGGAATTATCGTAGAAAGGAGCAAGGATATTTTGCATTACTAAATGCTGGCCATTTGATTGAAGAATTGGGTTACCTGGCCATTTTTTAATAGATTCAGGAACAACGTAGCCTTCACAAGAAGGATCATTTGGATTTAAACAGTTACATAATCTAAAAAGTTCAACATCCTGACGACTAACACTCCAAAGTTGATCATATAAATCACAAGTTTCGGCATCAATGGCAGCACTTCCTAAGGTATCCAATGGACCTGTCCAATAGTCAACCCCATTACCACGATACCTTTGAGCAGCTACTTTTAAAGTTTGGGTTTGAGCTTCTCTACCACCAATCCACAAGTTACCTACATATAAGGAATGTTTACCACTTCCTTTAGGCACCTCATAACGGGCATTGGCAATTAAGTCCCACCACATATCTCCACCGGAGTGAATCAATGCACGAACGTTATTCACATTCAACTCTGCTGAAGTGGAAGGAGGTAAACAACCTGCCGAAGTAGATTTCTCCTCATTACTTTGAGTAGTAGTTTTCGTTGATTTGGTTGGATCAAAAACGTGTGCATAAACACCCGTTGAAGAGGCAAAAAACAACCCTAAACCTAACAATGCAAAAATCCTTTTCATATTCTTCGTATTCATATTAAACAAACAGTCTTTTCAATTAAAACATTAAAATGGCACCAAATCTTACTCTTCTTGGTTGACTAAAATTATATGGGTCATTCACCTTCATATTATAGTATGCACTATAAGAAGCCGGATTAACCTGACCTAAAATTTGAGCTTCATACAATGGAGAAGTTAAATAACCATCATCTGTAGCACTACCAGTTGCACGATATACATCCACAATATTCTGAACATTAAATAAGTTCTGAATGTTTACATATAACTGTAATGTTGCTTTTTTACGTCCGGCGTTATTTTCTTTCTTCTTGCCAAACCATAAAGTAATATCCTTGTTGATATTGATATCGTTGTAGAACTCAAATGGTAATCTAGCACCATTTAATGAACCTAATAATGATCCATTTTGAGATCCATTAATTAATTGAGTAGGGGTAGGTAAAATTTGACGAGAATAAGGAACTCCTGAGTTACCATATAATGTCATACTAACACCTAAGTTTCTGAAGATCGCTTCAAAGAATTTTCCGCGTGGACCCATATATTTAGTAGCACTAGATGGATCTTTATCTTTTAACTCTCCGAAGTTAAATACTCCGAATAATTTAAATTGATGACGGCTATCATATCCTAATGGAATAGTAGATCTTAAGTTTGGTTGACCAGAGTTAATCAAGTTTAACTGAGAGAAACTATTTGAACCGGTACCATCAGCAAACTGCAAGGTATAAGAAGCCTGAAGACTTAAGTTACCACTTTGTGGCGATAATAAAACCTCAGCTGTTAAACCTTTAACGGTACCAAAGTCGATGTTGCTCCATGCATTATATGTACGTGGATAAGCTTCATTAATTTTTACCCCTGCAATCATATCACGTAATTCTTTATAGAATGCACGAACTTTAATCATGATAGACTCGGTAAGAATTTGACGGAAACTTAAAGCAAATTCAGTAGTTCTTTCTGGACGTAAACTTGGGTTATTAAAGAAGGTACCCGCAGAGTTATAAGATGCATTATCCCAGAACAAGTAGTTCATTGGATTCATTTGACCTAAGTTTTGTGGAGAAGGTCTTTGAGTTAACACATCATAATAAGCAGAGAATAAAGTTTTTTCTGAAATAGGGAATGAAAAGGAAATCCTTGGCATCACATTCACCTGAGGAGTATAATCCTTAAAGGCATTAAATAAGCCAGGACCCGGATTACGAACATCAGAAGATGGATCTGTTAAATAAGGTTGAACACGACCTGATGCATTTCTTAATAAGGTAGGGTCATTAATCACCTCTCCATTAGCATTGTACCAGGTATCACCATCTCTATATCCTAAAATATTCGTTGGGTTATTTACATCATCCACATAAACTACCCAGTTGTCCTGAGCATTTGCGGCTACTGGCAGACCTGATATATCTCCAGCTTTTTTAGTATCATATAAAGAATACTGATCCTTTAATACCTTTTGGTTGGCATCATAACGATCAATACGAACCCCTACGTTAAATACGATATCCTTGAAAGAAAATTTATCCTGAATATAACCTGCTAAATAAATAGGTTGGAATGCAGCAATCGGACGGGTATTAAATCCATTGGCATCTTTTGCAGTAAAGAAGTCTTCGAAACTTGTTCTGTCTTCTACTCTGTTTCCATATACATCATAACCGATATTGGTAACTAAGTTATTTCCTTGATTATATAATTCATCCGCAGAGAACATAGATAAATCAAGGAAGTTAGGATCTAAAGCATCAATATTGATATAGTCTAAACCATTAACGTTTAATCCAAGTTTTTGACGTAAGTTATAATCAAATAAAGATTGTCCCAATCCAAAACCAGGACGTAATGGATCTACTTCATATAATGAGTTATAGTTGATGGTGTCTTGGTAAACATTGGCTGCATTATATACTGGCATGCCATTAGAAAGATCCAAGGTTCCTAAATGAGACCCGGTTAACTGACGAGCAATGGTCCATAAACCTTGAGGAGCTAAATTATAGGAAGCATCTGTTCTTTGTTCAAATTCAAATCCCAACCCAATATCATGATCTCCAATAGTAGCGGTACCTGTAAAGTTAATTCTAAACTGATTGTTATCAGCTAAGGCATAACCATTATAGGCAGTACCCGGACTATTATACATATCATATATAGTTCGTGGGCCGTATCCATTAATGATACCACCTGTATTAATAATGCTGGATAATTGATCATGGTATCCATCGGCTTGAGGGTACAATGAATAAAACTGTGAAGTAATAGCTGCAATTTGATCGTTTACACTTGAAGGAGTAAATACTACCGCAGTATCCTGGAAACCGGTAAATAAAAAGCCCGACATATTTAATGAATCATCTGTACCGAATGCATAGGTAGGTCTTCTGTAAACATCAAATCTACCTACATAACCATAATTAAAGAATCTGTTTTCATGCTGAACATCTTCAGTTTTTGCATACCCTTTAAGGTAATCAACCTGTAAACTAATCATGGCATTTTTTAAGCCTTTGTATTTTCCTTTCTCATCTTTTTTAC
>JBEIQI010000224.1:0-5326 GCA_040376605.1 Flavobacteriales bacterium
AGTACTTTTGAGAATGTTTGCCCAGAAGGAGGAGGGCAGCTTCCTTTCTGCCACAAGGTAGAGGCACATTGCCGAGATGCGCCCAATCGTGGCGTTTTCGATCATGCTCACCACAGGCGACGACGCGTCGACAGAGGTCGGGAACAAGAGCGACGCCGGAATCTATTATACGACAAATACCAAAAATAATTTACAAGCGGGCAGTTGTATTACAATTCAAGCAAAATAAACAAACGGACCTTGATGATTTCTGTGTCCGCTGCAATGTCGACTGATGCTGTCAGGGCCAGCCCGTCATCCCCCGACTGCAGCTCCACCTTGTCCACCTGGCCGCATACTGCTAAAAATAAGGGTTTTCCCGTCATAGGAAATGGTTGGTTGAGAATCCCAAACGCTGGAATTGATGGTGCTCCCCATACTCATTAAAGGCAACCATTTACCATTTTTAAACTCGCTATACCATAAATCGCAGTACTCCACCATGTTATTGCTGCATACCACAAAGAACATATGTTTATTATCCGCAGTAATAGCTGCAGCACCATTGTTGAATTTATCATTAAAAGGTTTGTCCATAACGGTTCCACCGTCAAAATTATTTTTGTTATTACCACTTACCGTAAATAATTCAGCATAATAAGGTTCAGGAACCATTCCGCCTTGGCCCTTTGGTTGAATAAAAGTTTTACGGATGTAATAGAAGTTTCTGTTATCGGGACTCAGGCTGCCCAAGTATTCGTCCTGAGGTGTGCATACTCCAGCAACTGGATGCGGATCAAATGGGACCGGTTTTGTGAAAAGATCTACATAAGCTTCCAGGTCAGGAATAAGTTCTTTTACTTCATTATACTTGTCATTATCATCAATATCCTCAAACTCCAGAAATTTTTTATAGTTGTCGAGTGACTTTTTCCAGTTTTCTTCACCCAAATAAATCTGACCTAAAATATAATATGTATAAGGTGAATATTTTGAACATATATCGGCAACCTGTTCCAAATGCTCTTTAGCCATCGGGAATCGTTTCGCTTTAAAATACCTTACCCCTAATTCAAAATGAGCCTCATAATAATTAGGTTCAGCACCTATCGCTTGATTTAGCAATTCCCGTTTATCCTCACTGTTTTTGGCAGATTCACTCTTTTTAAAATATTTAAGGGCTGTTTTAGTAGCCGTTGGAGTGCAAGCGGTTTTATTTACGCTAAATTTTTGCGCAGATATATTCGATAACAAAAGAATAAAAACAATACAAGAAAGGTGATATTTAATCATTGGCAATAAGTTGGTGAACCGATTTATCTTAACAATAAATGCGCCTTTTTATTTTATTAGGCCTACAAATTTCTTTTTTTAATGCTTTTAAACAGATACCTGTTCGTGCTAGTTATTAACCCTTGTACGTTATTAAGTTCATTTGGCATCATTAAATTTCTTTTTTACTCATTTTTAAGTAGGGCGGCCAAGCCGTCTTTCGCTCTAGTTTTACCCATCTTGGGCTTGTGGCACTAAGCACTCCTTGGTTTTTCTACCGTTAACACAGCATTGCCAAGTGCCATAGCCCCAAGTTGCGTAAAAGCTAATGCTACAGCCGTCGCCGCTAGGTTGTTTGCTAAAAATGTTTGGATTTATTAGAATCAGGATATTTGGTTACAATGGATTGTTATTATTAAATCCTTCACCTTCAAAACTTGTTGATCGAAGCCTTTAATAACTATAAGAAATGTTATTAGGGATATGGACTTTATGGCTAATAAAAAACCGCAAACAATCATCTTGTTTGCGGTTTTGTTTAAACCTTTATTGTTAAAGCTATTATCGAATCAGATTGAGATGCCCCACCATTACTTTGTCCTGGTCATTTTCTAAAGTGGCCTCAATTCTATATAAATAAACGGATTGTTTCATTTCTTTGCCATGATATTTACCATCCCAACCATTATCTAAAAAGGTGGTAGCAAAAACCTCATTGCCTTTTTCATCAAAAATGCGTAATGAAAATCTTTTGATAATTTCTGATGATACCATAAATTCATCATTTTTACCATCACCATTAGGCGTAAAACTATTAGGAAAATAAATGGCATCTTCCAAAATAATATTATTGATTTGTTTTGCATCTCCATTTAAAAAAGACGATTCATCTACCATGGGCTGAGCAAATGATATATTAGAGAATAGGATATACATACCGAAAATTAATCCTAAATAATATTTGCTGCTGATTTTTTGTGCTGAAATAGTTTTCATAATCTAGTAGTTGAAGTTATATAAGGTAAATGCAATTCGTAGGTGATTGGTTGCAGTCAACTTTGTATAACCTTGTTGATTTAATCTAAAATTAATTTTATTGAATCAAGAATAATTATGTAATTATAGGATTATCATTAATTAATGAGGATTGTAAAAAGACCGCAACTAAATATAGTTGCGGTCTCCAGCTTGGTTGATTATTTTTTTAACGTAACAAAGTTACCTGACCAATGAGCTCTTCATACTTACCATTCACAAAAGTGGCTTCAATTCGATAAACATATACATCCTGCTTCGATTCAATTCCTCTATAGAAACCGTCCCATCCATCGTTAATATTGGCTGTAGAAAATACTTCTTCACCCCATCTATCAAAGATTCTCATAGTGAATTTTTTAACACTTGCCGAAACAGCATTAAATTGATCATTGTCGCCATCTCCATTGGGTGTAAAGGTGTTTGGGACGTACAACGCATACATCAATTCAATATGAGCTCCGGCAACAGCCGTGCAACCATTAACATCTGTAACAGTAACAGCATAATTTGTATTGAGAAGTGGTGAAGCTTCGGTAATTTGACAATCAGTACATGATAAATTTTCAGGGGGAGTCCAATTATATGTATAAGGTGCAGTGCCGCCATTAGCCAAAGCTTCTAATTCTACCGATTCGCCTAACCAAATGGTATGAATGGAATCTAAGTTTACATACAAAGGCAGAGTATTTAATATGGTATAAGCACCTGAATCAACACAGCCATTTGCATCCATCACATTAACCGAATAATTGCCAGGACCTATATTACTTAAATTGGGATTGATATTGCCAGTGTTCCACAATACATTGTAAGGAGCAGAACCACCAATAATGGTTAATGATATAAAGCCATCATTTATCCCATAACAGCTTATTGATTGTATGGTTGGAATAATATTGATGGCCTGCGGGTCAATCAATGTCCAAGCTCCATTGGCAGAGCAACCATTGCCATCAGTAACCAACACATTATAGGTTCCACCATTTAAATTATAGATATCCTCATCTGGCGAACCTGTGTTCCAGTTATATAGATAGGGTGGAATTCCGCCTGATGCCGTAATTTCAATATTACCGGTGGCGGTTCCATTGCAGGAGGGGTTATTGGGATCACCATTCACCATTAATGCCGAAGAGGGTTGTGAAATGGTAGCCGAAAAACTACTATTTGTGCAACCATTAGCATCTGTTACAATTAAGTTATACGTTCCAGCGGCCAGGCTATTTAAATCTTCAGAGGTGTCACCATTGTTCCATGTAAATGAATACAGTGGGTTGCCACCAGTAATCGTTGTATTGATGGTTCCGGTATTCATTCCATAGCAGGCAATATTGGTTGTGGCTCCGGTTACAGCTATTGGCGAAGAAGGTTGGGTAATAATGGCTGTGTATGAATTATTGATACAACCATTTGCATCGGTAACGGTTACTTGATAATTTCCGGGAGCCAGGGAAGAGATATCTTCATTTGTAGATCCATTATTCCAAGTATAAGTATAACCAGGAGTACCTCCAGTGGTAGTTAATTGAATAGAACCATTGTTATCACCGAAACATAAGATATTTGTGCTTATGCCTGTAACCGTTAAAGGTGCTGCGGGTTCTGTTATGGTTGCAGAAAATGAATTATTAGTACATCCACTCAGATCACTTACGATTACACTGTAGGTTCCAGGGCTTAACGAATTAAGGTCCTGATTAGTTGATCCATTACTCCATAAATAACTATAGAAGGGACTTCCACCGGTGGGGGTAATATTAATGGATCCAGTAAAGTTTCCAAAGCAATCAATATTTACGGCGGTTCCGGTAACGTTTAGGGCCGAACCTGGTTGCGTAATTGAGGTAGTATAATTATTGGTGCAGCCATAAGCATCAGTAACCAACACTGAATATCCTCCTACAGTTAGCCCTGTTATATCCTCCGTGGATTGACCATTGCTCCAGCTATATGAATAACCACCTGCACCTCCTGTTGCAGATAAGTTAATCGATCCAGTGTTGCCGCCAAAGCAGGCAATATTTGCTTGAGTTGAATTAACCACAATAGCTGGTTGCTGTGTAATGTTTGTTGAAAATGTGGCCGTACATCCGTTGGCATCGGTAACAGTAACATTGTATAATCCAGCGGTTAATCCATTTATATTTTGTGTAGTGGCTCCATTGCTCCAAAGAAACGAATAACCTAAGGTACCCCCCGCAGGAAATATATTTATATTACCTGTATTGGCACCAAAACAATTAATATTATTGGATGATCCGGTAACAGATAATGGTGCTGCTGGCTGATTAATGGTTTGGGAATAGTTGGCCGTGCATCCGTTTATATCGGTAACAACCACTCCATAATTGCCGGCTGCAAGTCCGGAAATATCTTGAGAGGTGGCGCCATTATTCCATAGGGAAGTATAGCCTGGAGCACCTCCCACTGTTGTTATATCAATAGCTCCACCATTGGTTCCATAACAAGCTACCGGTGTAACAATACCGCTAATGGTAATGGGGGTGGCAGTTTGCGTAATAGTAGTAGCAAATGATTGAGTACATCCATTGATATCTGATACAACCACTGAATAATTCCCGGCCATTAATCCAATAAGATCTTGTGAAGTCGATCCATTACTCCAGGAATAAGTGTAGGCTCCCGTTCCACCTATGGGAGTAATGTTGATGGTTCCGGTATTGGCACCGAAACATAATATATTATTTTGTGTTGCTGCAATAGTGATTGCTGGTGGTTGTGTAATGGTTACAGCATGATTCGTTACACATCCATTTACGTCCGCTATAATAACACTGTAGTTCCCCGCTATGATTCCTGTTATATCTTCCGAAGTTACTCCTGTATTCCATAAATAAGTATACGGAGCGGTGCCCCCAGCAGGGGTAATATTGATAGACCCATTGTTTCCATTAAAACAAGAAACATTTGTTTGGGTTGAGTTAACGGATAAGGTTGCTAATGGTTGGCCAACCAATTGCGTAAAAGTATTTGTACAATTATTGATATCCGAAACTATTACATTATAAGTGCCTGC
>JBEIQI010000127.1:0-8474 GCA_040376605.1 Flavobacteriales bacterium
ATTATGCTCAATCGATTTTTACAAGGCAGACAGGATACTTCCAAAACCTTTACTGCTTTATCGTTTGCTAAATATCTAAAATTTGATCTTTCAAAAACACGTCAGATGTTGATGCGTTTTTCTATTGCAGGTTTAATCTCTTACAATATAGATGCGGAAGTGGGAACCGTGAATGAAAGGTTTTACCATGTAATTAATTCGGCCTCCAGAACAACGGATTATGATGTGATTGAGATTAATTCCAATATGCCCCGAGGTAAAACCAATGCCATGTTAAGTTTAATGGATTACCGATGGGATATTAAAGGAGTAAATAACGTGATCATTTCGGATTCTCAGGATGTTCAAATTTTCCCTTATGCCCAGCAGATGGTGCTGAAGAAAGACTTAGACTTTACATTTAACGGAAGACTTTTTGGAGGTAGATTTGCCCTCTATGGAAAGAACTTTGAGTTTAGTTATAAGAATTTTAAATTTAAAAGTTCTGATATTGATTCTTTAAAAATTGTTGTACAAGCATTTAAAAAGGATAAGAACTATGCGGGGCTTTTGCCTGATACCATTATGCATAGTGTAATTGAAGATTTGAGTGGGGAATTTTTTGTGGATCATCCCAACAATAAATCGGGACTTAAACCATTTCCAGAATTCCCCAGTTTTACCTCTACTAAAAAATCATATGTATATTATGATGATCCATATATCGAGCATGGCGTTTATAAAAGAAATGAGTTTTATTTTATGCTGGAGCCATTTAAAAAGGACACGTTAGATAATTTTAAAACACCAGGATTAAAATTCGAAGGAACCTTTGTTTCTGATGGAATTTTTCCTGATTTAAAAGAAGACCTCATCGTAATGCCAGATTATTCACTGGGATTTTTAAAGAAAATTGATTCGAAAGGTTTAAAAGCATACGATGGAAAGGCAACCTATTATGATACCCTAACCTTATCGAATAGAGGATTAAGAGGAGGTGGTAGACTTGATTATTTAACAGCAACTGCCAAATCGAACGATTTTATTTATTATCCGGATTCGATGAATGCTTTTGCACAATCTTTCGGAATTAAAAAAACAAAAGGAGGAATAGAAACTCCGGATGTAAAAGCGAAAGATGTCAATATCCATTGGGAACCGGGGAATGATAAGTTTGAAGCGACCGAAACCGGAAATCGTTTTGAAATGTATGAAGGCGAAGGAACCATGAATGGAACCTTAACCCTAACCCCTAATGGTTTGGAAGGAAATGGGAATTATCATTTTGGTCAAAATGCAGATCTAAAATCGGATGTATTTAAATTTAAAACAGAAGAATTTAAGGCAGACTCATCTGGTTTTTACTTATCGGATACACCAACTGAAATTGGTGATACGGCTCAGGTAGCCTTTAAAACAGATAATGTAAAGGCTGATGTAACTTATGTGGATAGAAATGCGACCTTAAAATCGAACAGCCCTGAATCATTTGTAGAATTTCCACAAAATAGATTTATTGCCTACATGGAAGAAATGGTATGGTACATGGATGATGGTACCGTGGACATGAATAGCAAGAAGGTGGATGAAATTGGATTAAAGGGAGCACTCTTCGTCTCCACGGATAAACGGCTCGACTCGCTGGCTTTTGTAGCGCCCCGAGCAAACTTTATTGTAAATGATCATATCATTCAGGCAGATGGAGTTAAATTTATTGATGTGGCCGACAGCAGAATTTTCCCGATTGATGAAAAAGTAGTAATTCGTGAAGATGCTAAAATCGATCCTTTTGTGGATGCCAAAATATGGGTAGGTAAAACAGATAAAATACATGTATTGGAACATGCTAATATCACCATCTTTACAAGTCATAAATACAGCGGAACCGCAGAATATACCTATGTAAATGAAATTGGAACCTTCCAGGTGATCAAAATGAATTCGGTGGATGTTGACGAGAAGGACGTTACTGTTGCCGAAGGGGTAGTTGAGCAGGTAGCAGACTTTAGCATGAGTCCGGTGTTCGGATTTAAAGGGAATGTTCATCTATATGGTAAAAATCAATTCCTCACTTTTGATGGATTTACCAAAGTGATTCATAACTGTGCCGTTATGAAAAATGATTGGATGAAATTCCAGGCAGAAATTGATCCGAATAATATTCTCATTCCGATACCATTGGAGCCAGAGAATGATAAACAAGAAAAACTATATAATGGCTTCCTATTTGCGGCAGACTCAACTGGATTATATCCAGCCATGATGAGTGCTAAAAGAAAGGCCGGAAGCGATGTTGAAGTATTAGGCGTTTCGGGTTATTTATTCTTCGATAAAAAAACACAAGAATTTAAGGTATCGAGTAAAGAAAAATTACAGGATGCTGAATTGCCCGGAAGTTATATGTCGTTTAATGTAAACACATGTAATAGTTATGGTGAAGGAAAAATGGATTTAGGTTCTAATTTGGGCCAGGTTGATCTAGCTTGTTCCGGAACAATTGCCCATCAGCAAACGGATGATGATATTTCCATGGATATTTTATTTACGGTGGATTTTAAAATGGATCCTACGATGGTGAAATATATGGAAGATAAAGTGAAGGCTGTAACCAGCACCGGAGCTGACATTAAAAACGACTTGATTAAAAGACAAATTACAGACTTATTGGATTCAGGTAAAGCAGATAAATTTTACACCAATTTAACGGAAGACAATAAATTTAAAAGGTTACCTACCCAATTGAAAAAAATGTTGGTATTAACTGATCTTCATTTTACCTGGGATAAAACCGCTAAAGCATTATTTCATAATGGCAATGCCGGAGTAATGGTATTTAACAGTCAGCAGGTAAATAAATCAGCCAATGTATTATTAGAAATAGACAGAAAAACCAAGAATGACAACTTTACCATCTATATAGAATTTGATGAAACCAATTGGTATTGGTTCAGTTATAAAGGGTCTACCAAACAAATGACCATTTATAGTGGAGTAAAAGAATTCATGGATGTTTTTGCTGCGGTGGATAATACCAAAAGGGTATATACCCAACAGGGATTTGATGCATATATGATACTTACCGGTAGTCAGAGTAAAGTGGATAAATTCAAAAAGAAATTCGGAATAACCGATTAGTACATGGCAGCGTTTATTTCGTATTTAGTAATAGCTTATTTAATTGGTTCGATTCCCACCGCTATTTGGTATGGAAGAATATTTCATCAAACGGATATTCGGCAACATGGAAGTGGGAACGCCGGGGCAACGAATACCATTAGAACATTCGGTAAAAAAGCAGGCATCCTCGTATTAATCATTGATATTTCGAAGGGGAGCTTAGGTGTTTTATTGCCATCTATTGTTTCCGGTATCATGGGATGGGAAATTAATTATAGGTTCAGTTGGTTGTTTAATTCCGAACTAGCCTTTGGATTGGCTGCGGCCTTAGGACATATTTATCCGATTTACGAAAAATTCAAAGGGGGCAAAGGGGTTGCCACGTTATTCGGGGTTATCATCGCCGTAAGTCCATTATCCGCATTGTTTTCCTTACTGGTGTTTGTATTGATCTTTATACTCACTAAAAGAGTATCGTTGGGGTCTATATTAAGTGGAGTGGTGTTCGCCATATCCTTTATGGTTATCACCAAACCAATGTTTTTGGGCGACTATATATTCACTATTATTTATCCCTTGTTAATTATCTATACACATCGAAGCAATATTAAGAGGCTATTAAACGGAACGGAGCCTAAACTATCGTTGGGAAAGAAGTAATATGAAGAAACAAGAACGCTTCGCTAAAAGAGCCAAGACGGCCTGATTTCAGTACCAAAACTCTTTCAAAACGGCTGTCTTACCTCTTGCTTCTTGCTTCTTGCATAAATTAGTTTTTTTTAACCAATTGACAACCATCTATCTGATATTGAAGCAACTAACTAAAAAAATGAATGGAATTACTAAATATTTAGATTTGGCCTATAGCACTGATTATTAAGCACTTATACTATATAGCTGCGTATATTTGTTAATAACTTCTTAATTTCTTTCGGAATTTATGGTTTGAATATTTGCTTATGACCAAAAAAAGTATTTAATTTGCACTCTGTTAACAAATCTTATTTACTAAAATTTAACAATTATGAAGAAATTAATTTTCGGTGTATTATCAGTAGCTTTCTTAGCTGCCTGCGGTGGTTCTAACCCTGCTGAAAAAGCTGCTACTGAGTACTTAAACGCTCTTAAGAACAAAGATTTTGACAAAGCAAAAACTTTGGCTACAAAAGAAACTGCTCAGAACTTAGACATGATGAAGTCTTTAGGTACTGATTTCGGTTTAACTGAAGTAAAAGATGTAAAATGTACTGTTAAAGAAAACGAGGCAACTTGTACTTTCTGCTGTACTAAAGACACTTCTTTCAAAGAATTAAAACTTAAAAAAGAAGGTGACAAATGGTTAGCTCATCAGCCAAAAGAAACTCCTCCAGCTACAACTGAGGACACTACTACAACTGTAGAAACTGATTCATTAAACACTACAATGGATGAGGCTACTACAACTGAAGAGAAGAAATAAGCTAATTATTTCCAATAATTTTGAAAAGGGTTAAGATACTTATAGGGTTCTTAACCCTTTTTTCTTTGCTATCAGCAGCAAATTTAAAGAGGCTTATCGACATTAGCAGTTCTAAACTCAACACCAAGCCTGCCGCTAAGTATTATTTTAAGCCTAACGAAAAGGCTTTATTACAGGAAGGTGATATTATCATGAGAAGAGGCTACGGTGTAGTTAGCAGCATGATCTCCAATATGAATGATGCCACCTATAATTTATCACATTGTGCTATTGTAGTTAAAGAACCGGATGGCAAATTTGCCGTGATTCATTCCGTATCTAGCGACCTAAGTGATATAGATGGAGTTCAAAAACAAGGACTCGACCGATTCACCAACGAAAGTCTTCCACAAACCATTGTGGTGATACGACATAAAGGAGGAGATACCTTCATTGGCCATCAAATTGCTCTGGCGGCCAATGAATATTTAAAACAAGAAATTAAATTTGATCATCATTTTGATCTTTCCGATTCGACCACTTTCTACTGTAGTGAGCTTATCTACAGGGTTTATGGAGATGTTTTTCAAAAAGATTGTTTTCCCGAACGTAATTTAACCAACCATCCTACGTTTTTAACCTTCCCTGCTTTCATGGATTCTAGTAAATTTGATCTCATTATAAATCATCAGGGTGAACAGGTTGGTAAGTATTTTCCTAAAAAATAAGTTTTTACTTTTTCTATTTCTCAATAGTTTAATAATCCTACCTGCAAATCTTCAGGCTCAAAATGCATTTGTTGATGCGGAAAATCATTATCAATTAGGCCTTAAATTATTTCAAGAGAATAAACTTGATCAGGCCTTAGATGAATTTACCTATAGCATTAGTAAAAATGCTAATCATGTGAATGCCCGGTTTAATAAATCGATGATTCATATTCGTAAACAACAATATAATCAAGCTATCATTGATTTAGAAGAGTTGCGCAGAATAAGCCCAGTATATGATAAAGTAAATTATTTTCTGGGCCTATCGAAATATAAATTAGAAGCTTCCGATTCTGCTTTAAGTGACCTCAAAAAGGAAATGAAAAATCATCCCCAGTATTTTGAACCTTATTATTTAGCCGGAAGAATTTATTTATTAAATCAACAACCCGATTCATCCATTGTATATCTCAATAAATCGTTGATTTATAATCCTCAATACTATTCCTCCTATCAAGATTTGGGAGTTGCCTATTTTTTAAAAAGCTCGCTGGACACGGCCGCCACATTTTTTAAAGAAGCCATTAAACTTCGATCCAGTTCTGTTATTTCTTATAGAGATCTTGCATTGGTTTATTATTATAAAGGTAAGCCGGATTTGGCCATTGATCAATTAAACATAGCACTTCAATTAGACAGCAACAATATTTATACATTAATGAATTTGGGGACACTGCTTTACGAAACACAAAACTATATTGAAGCCAAAAATATGTTTACTAGAAGTATCGAAATAAATCCGGAATATTTGCCGGCCTATATCAATCGTTCAGCCATTTATATCGAAATGGGCAAGTATTATGAGGCCATTGCTGATTTAGATTTTTATATACTCAATAACGATAAAAACGGCTTGGCATATTTAAACAGGGGAATTGCCAATGAAAACACCTTTCGTTGGAAAGAGGCTTGCAGAGATTGGAAAAAAGCAATGGATTTAGGTGTAAGCAAGGCCCAAAAATATATTGAAGAACAATGCAAAGAATAATATTATTAATTTTCACCCTTGGTCTGGCCATACTCAATTCCTATGGTCAGCAAGTCATTCATAAAGATGCTAAAAAATTCTACAAGGCGGCGGTGGTTATTTTAGGTAAAAAAAATATTGATCCTGTTCAACTCAACAATGCCTTCTCGAATCTTAAAAAGGCTTACGAAATTGACTCATCATACGCCGACATCCGTTTATATTTAGGGGTGGCATATTTTTATAAATCAGAATACCAACAAGCAGATATTCAATTTACCAATTATAAATCGATGGTAAAAAATATAGATGCCAATTACTTTTTATATGGTGGTATCGTAAAATATAAATTAACCGACAACATAACTGCCCAAGAAAATTTACAATACTATCTTAACACCTTTGGTGGCAATCAATACCTCGACTCAATAGCTAAAAGGCATCTGCAACTTGCCAAACAAAGTCAAACATTAATGTCAAAAACACTTCCCTCCAAAAAAGAAATTTATAGTGCTATCAATACGGAAGAGTATGATGAATATTATCCCATTTTATCTGCTGACCGAAAAAAAATATATTTTAATCGATTAGAAACGGACACCACCTCTGGCAAAGACATTAATAGAATTTATATTTATTTTATTGAAGGTGATACCATGGGTGCCAACCCCAGGCCCCTACCCTTAAATAATATTGAAAACAAGGAGTTTATCATCACTTCCGTTAATAACAATGGTAAAAAGATATTGCTCATTTCCAAGGATAATAATGGCTTGTATGATATATATGAAAGTGAATGGATGGTTCGGGAATTTGCAGCCCCAAGAAAAATGTATTCACAACTAAATTCTTACGCAGATGATAAATTTGCGACGTATGGTCATAACGATAGTTTAATTTATATTATAAGTAACAGACCCGGAGGATATGGAGGTTATGATATTTGGAAGATTAATTATAATTCCCGGATTATCAACGAATCCATGATTAACCTGGGGCCGCTAATAAATACAGAATATAACGAGAACTTTATTGCTACAGTAAGTAATTCGAATTTATTATTTTTTGCTTCAGAAGGACATTTAAATATTGGCGAATCGGATATATTTAAAACACGTTTAGAATATGGTCAATATACCCGACCCATCAATTTAGGTTATCCCATCAACACTACCAATGATGAAAATTCTTTCTATCCATTTCCCACGGCAAATATGGGATTATCCTCACAAAAGAATGCTTCTTGGGATATCATCACTACTTATTTACCTCCTAAAGCAAAAAAACCGGCTTATATAATGCAAGAACAATATCTGGATGATGCCAAGTTGGGAAAAACTTCTATAATTACCCCGAAGGATGAATAATCAAGTGGAGTTAAAGTTAACTGGCGACGGTTCACATACACTCTTTGTGCCTCAACTAAACGAAAACTATCATTCGTATCATGGTGCCTATGCCGAAGCTATCCACGTATTTATAAAAATGGGTTTGACGGCTGCTCAAGAAAAGTTCACACCTATCAAGGTACTTGAAATAGGCTTTGGAACCGGACTTAACGCTACCCTATCCTATCAATTTTCGCAGACGACCCATCACCCTGTTCATTATTCAGGAATAGAATTACACCCTTTACCATTAGAATTAATTTCACAACTGAATTATAAAGAATTTTGGAAAGATGAACATCTTGATACCATATTCGATCAGTTACATTCCTTCAACTGGAATGAAGTACATCAGCTTTCACCAGACTTTCAATTTCAAAAAATAGCAGGATCCATTTTGGAATATAAACTTCAGCCCAATGAGTATGAGGTTATATTTTTCGATGCTTTTGCCCCCGAAAAACAACCTGAAATGTGGACCGTTAAACTATTTTCAAAATTATATGATTCACTAAGAACAAGAGGCATGTTGGTTACCTATTGTGCCAAAGGTCAGTTTAAAAGGGATTTGAAGGCTGCAGGATTTATGGTGGAAACCTTACCCGGTCCTCCCGGAAAAAGAGAAATGGTAAGAGGAATTAAAAATTAACTTAGTTCAATAACTTCTTTGCAAAAATCGTATTCTTCCGGTAAATGATTGGAAGCTACAATTAAAAGTCGATTCATTTGATAGTTAGTCACCAACGAACGATACCATTGTTTGCCAGTTGCATCTAAATTAGAAGTGGGTTCATCCAATAGAATAATTTCAGAAT
>JBEIQI010000226.1:0-5231 GCA_040376605.1 Flavobacteriales bacterium
AATAATGATGGAAGCTAATTTTGGAGGCCAAACTCCGGTTACCGTTGCTAATCAATTTCCCCCGTCGGATCCCGATGATTCTTTAAAAATTCAATATAAAATACCTGTATCCATTAGTTCAGGTTCGTATACCTTAAAGATTACCATATTGGATGAATTTAATAATTATACCATTTATACTTATCCGGTAGCGGTGAATTAATCATCAAAAATATTGGCATAAAAAAAACTCCTTCGAATATTTGAAGGAGTTTTTTTTCATTGGTAAGTGGTATTCTATCGACTCATGTTGACTACTTCGTATTCATTACCCGCCATGGTGGTAGCGGTTAATGGTAGTAATAAACTGTAATCCCTATGTTTATGCTTTCTTTACAAATTCAGATTTTAAAGCCATGGCACCAAATTCATCAATTTTGCAATTGATGTTATGATCCCCATCGGTTAAGCGGATGTTTCTCACTTTTGTACCTGCTTTTAATGGCTTTGGGGCGCCTTTTACAGGTAGATCTTTCATGAGAATTACATTATCCCCATTTTGTAAAATAACCCCATTACAATCCTTTACCACATTGGTGGCTTCTTCCACAACCAATTCTGTTGGATTCCATTCATGTCCACATTCAGGGCATGTAAACAGGGTTTCGCTGGATGAATATCCATAGGGACATTGACATTGAGGGCAGGCTTTTAGTTCTTCTGACATGCGTAATTAATTGATTCCAAAGATATTAAATTAATTGGATTGTAGGGTGTAAGTATCCATACGTTTGTAAAATATGATTGTCATTAATAATTAAGAGTTACATTTATTTATCTTCAACCCGGATATGCCTATCAATCAATGACAGCGACAATTTAGCCGAACGCCATTCAATGAATAATCAAACCCATTCTTTTAAAACTTCTATAGCAGATATAACAGGTATCATTCATGATGGGTTGATAAAAGCTTCTAATATTCGATATGCCCGTTCCGAAAGATATGGCCTGCCTGTGGCATGTCATCCGGATGAAAACTGTCCTGATAAAATACCGGTTTGTCCACAAAACATTCGTCCTCTTTTGGAGAAAATGATTGAGGTAACTCATATTGATAATTTTCAAGTAGATGAATCTACTCAATATCTAAGTATAACCCGACCCGAAAAAATAAAGGACGGGGGAAAACTACCCGTTATTGTTTGGATACATGGAGGATCTTATGAAGTAGGTTGTGGTGATCTACCCACTACCAATCCGTCTACCTGGGTTAAAGAACAAGATATTATCGTTATTTCAGTAAGTTATCGTTTGGGACTTTTTGGGTTTTTGGGCAATGGGGATAACAGACCGGCCAATTTGGGATTGCTTGATATCATAGAAGCTTTACAGTGGGTAAAAAAGAATATAGATAGTTTTGGGGGAGATGCTAATAATATTACGCTATTCGGTCAATCCTCCGGTGGGGATGCCGTTGCACATTTGATGATTTCGGATGGGGTAGAGGGTTTATTCCATCGTGTTATTATCCAAAGTGCTCCATTAGGGTTAAGACATAACCGAAAAAAAATGTCGTCAGAATTTGTCAAAAAAACAGAGGTTATCAAGGATGAAACGGATGTAATGAAAATGTCTTCAGATTATAAGAAATATGTTCCATCAATTGTAAAATATGGATTAAAAGCCGGAATGCCATTTGGTTTGCAATATGGATTTGCTCCATTATGTAAGGAAAAAGAAGTGTTGAATAAGTGGAGAGAAAATGCAAAAAAATACGATGTACTCATTGGTATGAATAACGATGAAACCGCCTTCTTTTTGGGTGCTTCCGAACTGATTAATAAATATGCCAGTAAAGGAGTAGGAAAAAAAATCATTCAAAGTTCTATTCGATCTACCACCGAAAAGATATATGGTAAACCGGCAAAAATATTTGCTCAAAATTATGCGAAAGCCGGAGGGAATGTTTATTTGTTTCGCATCCATTCGGGATTAGAGGATAACCAAATGGGAGCAGCCCATTGTATCGATCTGCCCTTGATCTTTGGTAATGAATCTGCCTGGAAAGAAGCTGGATTATTGAAAGATATCCCCTGGACTTATATCCATGAAATGGGAAAAGGAATTAGAAGGGTATGGGCTGATTTTGCGAGGACGGGCAAGATTGGGGAGCATAAAATGCCAGAGATATTGGACTTGAAAAAGATAATTACAAATCCCTAAAGCCGATAATCAGGCGAAACTCAAATTTCAGCTAGCCTAGTTGCACTCCAATAACCTGGTTGGCTGAAATTTGAGTTTTATAGATTACAATAGAGGTGACTTGTTATGATCCTGGGAGTATAGATCAATAAAAAAGTCCCGCCCTGATATTACGGTAACGGGACTTTTTAAAATACATTCAATTTATTTGATCTCGAATCTTACTACAACAATGTATTCGTATTTAATCTTTTTAATAACGTTTTTATCAAGATCGATAGCAGGAGCTTTCATTTTCAGATCGCCGACATTCGCGTCATTTCCACCATCAGATGTACCTGTATAGTCAGGATATCTTCTGAACTGTGGACCGTCTCCATAATATACATCACATCCGTCTTCGTAAACATAGATCACTTTACCGGCAGTATTGCCAATGGCAGTAAGCATATAATCGGCTTTCCCTTTCGCTCCTTTCATAGCGTCTATGCGTAACTGTTTTTCTACATCTTTTTGTTTTGAATAACCGATTTCAGTGATATGAATATCATAAGCTCCAAGACTGTCAATGGTTTTCAGGTTCCTTTTCACCTGGTCCGCTTCTTTGATCATCATAATATAAGACTGTGGGGCCGGATCTTCTTTTTTTACCGGTAATACTTTGATCTGATCAGCACCTTCTTTTTCTAAAAGGAAATTTTCAATGGTAACACCTGAATTCTGGAAGGCATACTTGATCTTATCCAGTTGCTGGCCTGTCGTTACCTTTACTTTATTTTCCGTTTTTTCCTTTAGCTGGAAAACCACATAGAAAATATCCGGTTCTACCAATGTATCTGTTGTAAAGGTTACATCAATAAATGCCCCTGAAGTGGTAGGAGTTGTTGTAGTTGTTGTTCCTTTCTGACCGAATACTAGCAAAGGAATGGTTGTACCCAAAAGCATTAAAATAATTTTCATGGTTATTTGATTTGAATTTAGGTGGTAAAGATATAACAAAAAAGATGATGAACTTTTAATGGATTTTGCCCTCCATTTAGCGGAGACATAATGCTACATTATAGGGAAAAACTAAACGATGGTTGCAATAAGAAGAATTTCGATTTGGAACCGCAGATTCCTTTTACATAAAATCGGCCGATATGGGTTTCGCTGAAGGGCTCAACACCATATCTGATTTTATGTAAACCACCTACGGTGGCCGGAATCCGCTAGATAGTTTTATCCTATAATTAATATTATGTTAAGTATTGATTTTAAATAGAATTCCATTAAGTCAAACATATACTCCTACTATATGCTTATTAAGATCACCAATAATTAAATGGACGATCCTAATCTCCATAAATAATCCTAAATAAAAAAGGGAGCTTATCGCTCCCCTTTCTTGTATTAATGACAAAATTCCTATTGACTTTCTAATCCTTTCTTCTTGTCAAATTGGCCAGTCTTTTCATATAAAGCAATCAATACCTTTTTATAGCTATCTAACTTTTTCAATGCCCAAGCCTTTTCTAAAGCATCAATCCCTTTTTTATACTCATCCATAGCCAAAGCCTTTAAAGCCTTGTATTCTTTATCTTTCTCTAATGGCATGCCATCGGCAGCTAATAAATAAGCATTTCCGTTGGTGATATAATAGTTAGCAATACCATTATAAGCCGGATCGTATTTAGGATCTACCTCTACTGTTTTGCTGTAATATTCAAACATTTTGTTGTTGTATTCACGCATTTTAGCCGTGTCTTTTGGAGTGCTTTCATCCGCTTTGGTGAACATCTGACTAAAAATTACCCCTGAGTTAAAGTATAATAATTTCAATACCTCAGGTTTGTCTTTATGGGTAGCAATCGCTTCGTCTAAAGCCTTAATGGCCGCTTCGTTGTTACCTTTGGTTAAGTGGAAATTTACCTCTAACAAGATGAAGTTAGCTCTTTTATCAGGGAATTTAGTCTTTGCTTGCTCAATTAAGGTACCGGCATTATCTGTTTCGCCATTTTCAAAAGCAAGGTTAATCTCAGCAATATAAATCTCGGCATCTTCTGGGTGCTGCTCTTTACCTTTCTTAATAAGCTCACCGGCTTTCACTTTATCGCCTTTTCCAATATAATAAGCAGCCATTACCTGATAAGCCCATGCAGGAGCATTTCCTTTCTCCACCATGGGAGATACATATTTTAAAATCAAAGGTTCTTTATTACTATTAGCGGCAGTTACCGCCAAGTTTTCAGAGATTACTTTAGAAGCATTGATAGATGCCTCATCTTTAGGATCTGCAATAATACGAGCATCAAAAGCTTGTTTAGCACGCTCCATATTGACAAAGTATTGATCCATGTCTTTATTGTCATATGCAATGTTGGCTACCTTTACCAAGGTATCCCCTAACATTCCTAAGAAATATAAAACGCCTGATTTATCTTCAATTTTAGGTTGACCGTTTTCTTTCTTTTCAACGGTAACCGCCATGGTAAAGCTATGCAGAGCGCTATCAGCAGAACCTTCTTTGGCCAAGGTAAGTCTAGGACTCTGATCGGCGAAAATGTAATAGTAGATCTCCCCTTTCCTTTTCCAGGCCTTGCTTAAACGCATGGTGGAAGGATCAGAAGTAACTGGATCAATTTCTTTTTTAGCGGCTAATAAATTCTCAATAGCACTTTGGTCGTTGCCATTGGCTTTTTCACTTAAATAAGTGCTCATATAATCATAAGCAGTAGCAATACTGGTAACCTGGCTATGAGCTTGATAGCTAAAGAAGGCCGCAACAGATAGGATAACTAATTTCTTCATGGGATTTTTTAAATTTTTCTCAAAGGTAAATTACAAAAAGGTGGCCAAAAATAACGATTTATGCCGTTTATCGAACCGTTAATAATAATTTAACGCATGTTATTATTTAAAATAGCTACAATATTTAAAATCAAAGCCCAGTTTCCACTCCTGGTTTAACCATATACGCTGTGCTAACTTAGGATAAAAAAATTGCTTACTTTTGTGGCTTCAATCATTGCCCAGGTGGTGAAATTGGTAGACACGCTACTTTGAGG
>JBEIQI010000053.1:0-14779 GCA_040376605.1 Flavobacteriales bacterium
CAACGAACCTAAGCACAGCCATGAAAGCCAATAAAGATCTCAAATCATTGAGCGGAAAAATTATTATATCATTAGGAAAGCTTCAGGGTTATGAGGGTGATGTGAATTTTAAAAATTCGGCCATTAATTATATTACTCATATGAATAATATGACCAAAAAAGAACTCCCCAAATTCCTTAAACTCATTTATGGCAAAGGAACCCTTACTCCTGAAAGAGAAAAACAAGCCGAAGCACTTATTCCTATGTTGGATGATAAAAGAGAATCCCTATTTAAAGAGATTGAAATTTCACAAGCGAATTTTGCGGCTCAACATAATTTTACCATCGAAGGGAACAATTAAAATTGGGCTAACCCAATGGGAATATTAATTTTGTAAAAATTTTTTGTTTATGGCTAAAGATCCAATCATTTTCGACCTCATTCAGCAGGAAAAAGCAAGACAAACCAATGGAATTGAATTGATTGCTTCCGAAAACTTTGTTAGCGAACAGGTGATGCAGGCAATGGGCTCTGTGCTTACCAATAAATATGCTGAAGGTTATCCCAAAAGAAGATATTATGGGGGCTGTGAAGTGGTGGACGAAGTAGAACAACTCGCTATAGATCGTTTAAAAGAATTATTTGGTGCAGAATGGGCCAACGTTCAACCCCATAGCGGTGCTCAGGCTAATGCTGCCGTAATGCTCGGTGTGATTAATCCGGGTGATAAAATTTTAGGATTCGACTTATCACATGGAGGCCACCTAACCCATGGATCTCCAGTAAATTTTTCGGGAAAACTATATCAACCATCATTCTATGGCGTTGAACAGGAAACCGGAAGAATTGATTTTAATAAAATTGCGGATATTGCGGATAGAGAAAAACCCAAATTAATTATTTGCGGTGCCTCCTCTTATAGCAGAGATTGGGACTATAAAAAACTTAGAGAAATTGCAGACAGTGTTGGAGCTTTATTATTAGCGGATATTTCCCATCCTGCAGGATTAATTGCCAAAGGGCATTTAAATAATCCTTTACCTCATTGCCATATTGTTACCAGCACAACCCATAAAACCCTTCGTGGACCTCGCGGTGGCGTAATTATGATGGGTAAAGATTTTGAAAACCCAATGGGCCATACCACTCCTAAAGGAGAAATAAAAATGATGAGTGCTGTTTTAGATGGTGCCGTTTTCCCAGGAACCCAAGGTGGACCTTTAGAGCATGTAATTGCCGCCAAGGCAGTAGCTTTTTACGAGGATTTGCAAGATTCCTATAAAACCTATACTGAACAGGTAATTACCAATGCTCAGGCTTTAGCTGCAGCATTTACCAGCAGAGGTTATCATATTATTTCTGGTGGAACGGATAATCATTTAATGCTAATTGATTTACGAAATAAGAATGTTACAGGTAAGGCCGCTGAAAATGCTTTAAATGCGGCACATATTACAGTGAACAAAAACATGGTTCCTTT
The DNA here is from genome assembly GCA_040376605.1 of Flavobacteriales bacterium. Lineage (GTDB taxonomy): Bacteria > Bacteroidota > Bacteroidia > CAIKAF01 > CAIKAF01 > JANWKQ01. Next base: position 1,464 of record JBEIQI010000053.1, read on the forward strand.
TGATGATAAATCGCCCTTTGTTACTTCAGGCATCAGAATTGGCTCACCTGCTATTACCAGTCGCGGCTTAAAGGCTGATCAGATGGATACCATTGTAGGATTAATTGATGAGGTTTTAATGGATAATACCAATGAAGCTACCATTAAAAAAGTAGGCGAGAAAGTACATGCCATGATGAATGGTTATCCGTTGTTCGCTTGGTAAGGTGATTTATGTCACCATTTAAGGTTGTTTTTTAGTGTACCTTTGTACCGTTATGAATAAATCACCTTTATATAGCGTTATAACAGGAACTTGTCCCCGTTGTCACGAAGGAAGGGTATTCCTCTACAAAAACCCGTACAATCTTTCACATATCATGGAAATGCATGATTCATGCCCTCAATGTGGATTAAGCTTTAAACCGGAACCTGGCTTTTATTTTGGAGCCACTTATGTTAGTTATGCTTTGGCCGTGGCCATCGTTGTAACCATTGGAGTAGGCATGTCTCCTTGGGTACCTTTCTTTAAAAATTTCGAATTGTATGCAGCCGTTATGATTGGTTCAGTTACCATTCTAGCTCCGGTTATTTTTCGTTTATCCCGTCATGGCTGGTTAAAGATCTTTAATAAATACGATAAAGATGCGATTAAAAAATTCAACGCTAAACTAGCCGAAGAAAATAGCGTTACTCATTGATTAATCAGATGGAAACCTGTTTTGATCTCCTTTGGTTTTAAATCGTATTTTTATTCCATGAAAAAGAATTACAACAAACTTCGGCTCATCCTTTTGTTGATTGGCTTTATATTTTGGGGTCATTTACATGCAAAGACAGAATTTACACCCTTCTCTGTTCGGTTTGTGTATTTAGTTTCGGCCGATAGAACTGAAAATATTGCTTATACCGATGGTATAAAAATGGCAGCACTAAGTATTCAAGCATGGTATAAAAAACAAATGGGTTCAACATTTAAACTTAACAGCCCATTGGTAGAAATCGCAAAATCCGATAAAAATGCTACTTGGTTTTACGCTAATCCAAACGGAGAAAATAAAGATAACTGGGGGTACAACAATACCTATGATGAAGTACATCGATTGTTGAACGTTCAATTTTTTGATCCAAAATACATGTGGGTGATTTATTCGGACGGCCCAGGCAATAGCGGACGTGGTGGATCAAGCGTATGCATCATGCCAGAAGATGACCTATTAGGCTTAATTGGTGCACATCCCGAACAAAAAGACATTAATAGATGGATAGCTGGCCTGGGGCACGAACTTGGTCATGCATTAGGATTGCACCATCCAAAAGACACTAAAAAAGATGCTGATGCCATTATGTGGACTGGAATCTATGGAAAATACCCTGATCAATGCTATTTAACAGATGAAGATAAAGACATCCTCAACAAAAGCGCTTTCTTTTTTAATGATGAAGGAATTCCCAACAGTGGAATTATCACAGAACTTATAAAATACTCGTATCCTGGCGGAGAATTCAAACGATTAAAGAACAATAAAACCAACGAGTATACGTGGACAGAAACAAAAACCGACCTATCTGAATTCTATAATTTTTTTGAACAATCAAAGGATATGGTTTATTATTATCTCAAAAGCATTAATCGAAAACTTTGGATAAGAATACCACTAGAAGACGGAACCAGCCATATCAGTGTGGATGAAGGAGTAACCTGGAGATTGTTCCAGGAAATGAAAAAACTCAACTAAACAAATCAATTATTAGTCTTATTGAAAATTTAAGGTAACCGTTTATCTTATTTGCCGTATACGCTGCCTATTAATTGTATTACATGAAGTTTTATGAAACATTTTTTGAGGTAATAGGTTGGTGTAAGATTGCTATTTCGCCCATTCTTATTGGGACTATCCTTGCGGCCATTATATACTGGAGTTTACCAACTGCCACTGGCATTATATTGGCGTGTATGCCGGCTGTTGCAGGAATAATCATTGGTATTAAGTGGGCCAACAATATTTGGAAAACCAAAGAAGGCACCATTCATTATGTTTCAAGAATTAGCAGTCATCCTGAACTGGATCAGAAAGAAGAAGAAAAATAGTATATTTAGTCTCTATTGATTTTTCGATTTTTAAGGATCGGAATTGAATCAATTCGATACTAAAAGGTTCATGACCCAACGCAACAATGCCATTGAATCCATCAGATATATTGCGGCCTTTGCTGTAATCTGTATCCACTATTTTTATGCAAAGGATAAAACCTTAACCCTTGTCGTGAATCAATGGGCCCGGTTTGCCGTTCCCTTTTTCTTTATCGTTAGCGGCTATTTTTTAGGCGAAAAATTAAAAAAAGATGACAAAGTCATTGTTTATTGGACCTTCATTAAAAAAATTCTCATTTTATATTTTGCCTGGCAGCTTATTTATTTTCTCAATCCATCGCATCATGGCGAGATTTATATCCGCGGATTTATTAAAGCTTATGGCGATAAATTGCAGAAGGTAACTAACCAAGGTTGGGTTTACACTTTATTTAATGGATGGGCACAACATTTATGGTTCTTTTTTAGTCTGGCACAAACGGCCGCCCTTTTTATGTTGTTCAGGCTAAAAAGAATTTATTGGTTCGTGGGCATTTCATTTATACTTTATTTAATTGGTGCCTTAACTAAGGCCTATGTAAAAACAAGCATAGGTATTCCTGTAACGGATTTAGGACTGCCCAAAGGATTTAATACCAATAACCTTATTTTCTTTTCGGCCTTTCCATTTTCATTGGGCATTTTATGGAGTGCAAAAAACTTAAGGGTGGGATTAATTGGCTCCTTTATTATTCTCATTTTAGGTTATGCCTTACATTTTACAGAAGTTTGGTATTTGGGCACCCTTAAATACCATCAACGAATTGACTATGGATTCTCTACCTTTTTAGTTGGATTGGGGGTGTTTCTGGTTGCGCATAACCGCTTTAAATTATTGGAATTTAAATACCTGGCGAATCTTGGAAAATTTTCATTAGGAATTTACGCCATGCACATCATTGTGGCAGGTTATTTATATGAGTTTATTTTTATCCATTACAAAACCTATGCATTTATCACAATACCTATAACCACGTTAATAGTAAGTACCCTTGTAACATGGATTCTTTCGAAGATTCCTTTGGTAAATAAACTTGTATAAAATTTCCGCAACCTATGCTTTACTGATAAAAATCCTTACCTCGGTAGCCCCTCCCCCATATCGTTTAAAGGAAGCATCATAATATTCTAAAAAAGTATAGCCCATTAATAAATGTAGAAGTTCTTGCCTCAAGGTTCCTTTTCCTTTACCATGAATAAATACTATTTTATTGATTTTATTTATTCGAGCCTTCTCTATAGACATTCGGGCATGACGAAGCTGAATATCTACAATTTCGCCGTTGGTAAGATGTTTATAATCATCGGTTAATTCCTCAATATGTAAATCGATTTCCCAAAGATTTTCTTCCTGCTTTTTTGATGAATGCTTTTTGTCTTCACCAATAAGAGCCGGATTGATCTTAAAATGATGATCCTTCACTTTACGAATAATAGGTTTTTTTTGAAGTGGAAAATCCTCCTTCACCGCACTATCAATAGTCTTTGTTTTAGATGAATTCGTTTTTGCAGGAACTTCTCTTACCGTTTTTTTCTTGATCTCATACTTCACCAACTTGTTTAATGGTGCGGTAATTTCAAATCCATCTTTGGTTTCAATCCAAGCCTTATTCTTTTCAATTTTTATGATATATCCCTTTTCCGTGCCTTCTAAAATACCAACATAATCACCTATTACCAATCCCGACATCAGCCTAAAAATTTGCTAGGTTAACTTTTAAAATAAAAGGATCAAATACCTGGCAGATATATAAATGCCCTTGGTAATAAATGGCCGTTGATCCTGCACTAATCGACTCCCCATTGCTATGATAAACAATCCCTTTGGTTTTAGTAACAGGATTTATAGAATATACCTGACAGGGTGAATCATGCTTAGCATGGGTTCGATGTTTTCAAAATTTTAAAGGATTGGTATGAGAAGTACAAATTAAATGATCACCGTTCACCGAAAAATTATCCCACATCATTCCCTTCGTAACCAAGCTTAATGAATCGTTTAACATAGAACCACTGGAACTTAGTTGAATAGAAAATATTTTGTTCTGCCTGGAAGTAGAAAAGAACAATTGGTTTTTATGCTTGATGATTCCATTTGGATAGGCAAATTTTTTCTTATAAACTTCGAAGTCTTGGCCATTATAATATACAATACTTCCGCCCTTAATTTTAAATAAAAGCTCCATACCACTATTTCTGGAGGAAGCATCATTGGTAAAATAAAAAGTCCCCTTGCCCCCATCGCATATATCATTGGGCGATATAATATTCTTATTACAGAATACAGTATCATAAGTAAATTCACGGTCCCCAACCCAAAACCTCAAAATAGATTGCCTTTTTTTATCATCTTCATGATTGATAATCCAGAGGATTTTTTTGCCTTGGAAAATTCCTACATCAATTCCGTGTGGATTAAATTGAATAGAATCCGGCAAGCCTACTATTGGAAGTGTTTCTACCACATTGTGGGATATATCATAAATTTGTAATCCTGCCTGGAAAGTTTCTGAAGATCTTCTGGATGCACAAGCAATAATAATTCTTTGTTGGGAGTTGAGTGTATCCAATACCATGTCCTCAGGTCCGGGCAAAGTCATTAACTTCTCGTATGGATGAGAGAAATAGAGATCCTTGGTAGATTTACATGAAAAGAAAATTAAACCAATGCAAAAATAGCCAAAGACAATTTTTTTAAATACTAATGGATAATGCATAGTTTATACCTCTTATCACCCAAAGATAAGAAATAATAGCCAACCGAAAGTTCCTGCACATCCAGTGCATGGGTCCCTGCACCCAACATCCTATTGATAACCACTTTACCATGTACATCCACCAATTCCATTTTTACCTCTTCCTTCAGTTCCAGAAAAATAAATGAAGAGGCTGGATTCGGGTAAAATGAAGATTCCTGATGTTGATTTTCCAGTCCGGCAGTATTTATGTATAAAAATCCATCACTCGAAATAGTATCCGAAATAAAACTGGCATTATTAATTGCGTACAGATTAAAATAATAATACATGCCATTCATTAAACCTGCAGTGCTTATAGAAATGCTATCACCTGCAGGCATTGAACTATAACTCAGAATATCATCTAATCCAGGGACAGAGCCGATCCCATACATTACCTGGTTTAATCCAGAATGAGGATCTGCATATACATTGGCATATTCAAGGAAGGAAGAAAGGTTAAGAATGGTATCCACATCCACTTGTTCCTCAGTAGGTAATGCGGTATTTACAGGAGCGGTAAAATCAACATCTCTTAGCAAGGTATCTCCACCTAATAAATAAATGTCATCCACCACTTTCGATCGAATAGATCCAGCAGGAATGTTAGGCGAAGGATTTTCAAACCTCAACATGGATGTTGGTGATCCGGCAGTGATGGTTTCGTTGGCTGTTCTACTTCTGTACATCACGATATCATCCACTTCTAAAGTGGCATTGCCTGATCTAAATGATATGGCATTCCCCACTGTTAAAGGAGTTGAATCCTGCCAAAATCCCAGATGGATTCCATTTACATAAACATCAATTCTGCCGGTAGATTTATTATAAATCACATCATAGTTATACCAGGTATCAGGCAATGTAGTTAAGGGAAAGGTGTGCATGAGGCTAAAAACATCTGCTGTAACCTCATAAATTTGAAGCTGAGATTGATCGGGTCTAAACCAAACAAAATAAGAATTCCCTCTATTGGTTAACGTTGGATCGTCACACATAAAATGAAAACCAGAGCGTCTATTAGTTCCGCTGCCGCCCGTTTTAGCTCTCCAAGAATAAAAATATTCATTAAAATTATTTTGGTTAACGTTGATATAAAGATTGGTGTTGGTCAAGACCTCGTCCGATTGAAAAATGGTTCCACTATTTAAACTCCATGTTCCGGTAGCACTTATCCAATCCGCACTAAGTTCATTAAATTCATCTAAGCAAAAACCTTCATTGATATTCGAATGCCAATTTCCAGCACCGTTTAAATCGGCCACGTTCCAAAACGAATATTGAATATTTACATTATCGGCATCTACAAAATCAACATTCTCATCCGCAACAATCCAATTCCCCGTATTTTGAATATTGGTAACCGGCGGAACATTATCCTGAGAACAAGTCCAAATGGCCATCCATCCGGGAGCTCTGGTACTTACATCCGCTTTAAATCGAAGTGTTAAACTAGGCCCTGTTGAATTAACAATCCCTGGTGAGTTGGTTCCATCATAAGCCCCTATTAATGGTGAGGATGTATTGGGTCCATCGTAAATAAACAAGGTATCATAGCCTGCCTCAGTTTCGAACGATAAAAAATTTAAGGTTACGGAAGTTGCCCAATCGGGACTTATGGTAAATGTATAATTCTCGTTATCATAATAATCCATTTCTGGTCCACCCCCGTCGTAAATGGTATCTGTACAAGCCACCACTTCACAATCGGTAAGTTTATTTTCAATTGCTTCCCATAACTCTGTATAACCATCATCATAACCTAAGGTCCAAATAGCAATTCCCAAAAGATCTCTTTGGTTAACAACATCATATCTTTCTTCCATTTCATAACCTTCGGTTAGCCAGGCCTGCCTCCATGTTCCTGCATTCTGAAAAACATAGGCCTCGGAAACCGAACGTTGGTTCGGAATAGCAGTATTATAAAAGCCTGTTGAATTATCTTTGATATATCTAAAAGTTCTGGAATAGGTAAAATTACCGGTAGTTGATGCAGGAATCGCATTTGATGTGGTTTCCCATTCTTTACCATAATAAGGCAATCCCAATATCAATCGATCCTTTGGAATTCCAGCATTTAAATAATACGTAATGGATCGCGATAAAGAACGGTCGTAGGTATTATTAAAACCATATAAAGGATCAGTAGGACCTGCCTGAGAACTTCCTGAATAATAATAATCATATCCCATAATGGTAAAAAAATCCACATACTGCGACAAGGTCACTTCATCAAAAACATTGCTCCAATCTACGGCATACAAACAAACAGACACCTTCATATTTGGATCATTGGCATGTACTGCATTACAAAGTTGAATCATGAAGTTGGTAAAGTTGGTTGCTTGAGATGCCGGCAAACCTTCAAAATCAATATTAATTCCATGTGCTCCTCTATTATTTAACAAGGTTATGAGGTTATTAATTAAAGTAGTTTGCGCCGTTGGATTCGCAAAAAAAGTGGTATGACCACTAAAAAGTGTTACACATAAATGCACATTTAAACCTCTTGCCAATGCTGTATCCACTGAATTAATAGTAGAAAAACTATGGGTAGATAAAGCGTTGCCATTAGAAGCATCCACTTCATAGGAGAAATAACAAAAATCACTTACCAAATCCCAATCGTAATTGGCTTCAAAACCATTTTGCCAATATGGATGCCATCCAAAAACCATCCTGTTTAAATGACAATCACTTCTATCGGCAGAATGATCCATAACCGCTGGAACATTCAACGAATAATATTGTTCTGCCTCGATACCCAACGATTGGTAATATTCACTTTGTTCCTGAACAAATGATTTTTGGGTTGAATCGTACGCCATTATTTCCAATTCGTTATTCAATTCCTTTCCTTGCGGATACCTATTGGTATGGACAATTTGCTGTGCAGAAACAACCGAATAAAATAAACAGGTTAAACTAATTAAAATAGATCGCATGGGTTCAAAAAAATAAAGGGTGAATTTACAAAGGATAGGTCAAAAATTCAAGTAGAATAATGAATTCACCTAAATCGATTTTTTATTCATATTTTATTGTGGCAGAAGGATGTCGGTGAGTCTTTTATGTTTATTTGTTCCTACCAGAGGGTAATTAAAACACAATTTTAGCAATAACAAACAACACTGCATTTATAATCACCAATACCAATAATAATCTTCCCTTGGGTGACTGAAATTTTTGTTTCAGTTTAGTAGCAATATTCGTGGTAATATGTAAATTAGTTTCGGGTGAATTAATGGGGGCATCTGGTTTTGTTCTATAGGCTTCTTCAACAGCTCCGGCAAAATCAATTCCTTCAAATACCATTTTTAAGGGTCTCTTTAAAATCCAGGGAAGTCCTTGTAAAGTTTTTATAAATCCAGGGAAAAATTTTCGAACGGTTACCACCATCCCATTTTTTTGCACCGAAGATTTCCATTCGGGATTATTGGCCAAACGATCGGTGAATTTGCTTACAATAAAACCTACTATTGAATCACCCTTTTCATTTACTAAATTGCTTATGGCCGCTTTAATACCTTGCTTTTTACCAATAAAAAAGAAAACCAACGGCAATCCTACCAAAAATAACAAGGCTAATAAAACAGGGGGTAAAAAATACCAAATCACTAATAGGATCACTACCGGACCGCCTGCTCTGGCTCCTGGATTTGATTCTTGCGGGACCAAGGATTTTAATTCGGGCCATAAAAATGGTGTTAAAATTAAATTGAGGGCCACTCCAACCATCGTAAATAATACGATTTGTATAATCACAGCGCCGCTCATCTTGGCAAAGGTTTTAATCGCTGATCCAATATTTTCGGAAGTTGATGACATATATTAAGGGTTGGTAAATTGTAGTTCAAATAGTTTTTTATACATACCATTTTGGCCAATTAATTCCTGATGGCTTCCAGATTCAATGATACGTCCTTTCTCCATTACCAATATTCTATCAGCATTTTTAATGGTCGATAATCGATGGGCTATTATAATAGATGTTCGGCCTTCAGTAATTTTTTCGGTGGCTCGTTGAATCAGAATCTCACTTTCAGTATCAATAGATGAAGTGGCTTCGTCCAAAATCAATATCGCAGGATTATAAACATATGCCCTGATAAAACTAATTAACTGTCGCTGTCCAACGGATAGTTGAGTACCCCTCTCTCCTATTTGATAAGCATAGCCCCCCGGTAATTGCATAATAAATTCATGGGCACCAACAGCCTTGGCGGCCTCTACTACCTGCTCACAACCAATCTCATCGTTTCTTAAGGTAATATTGTTCGTTACTGTATCGGAAAATAAAAATACATCCTGTAAAACTACCCCAACTGCTTTTTGCAATTCTGCCAATTTAAAATTTTTGATGTCCACATCATCGAAATAGATATGCCCACTGTCAATTTCATACATTCTACTTATTAAATTGGTAATGGTAGTTTTCCCCGAGCCAGTTGGACCTACAATGGCAATTTTTTCGCCTGTACGAATGGTTAAATTAAAATCCTGTAAGATAGGTTCATTGGGAACATAACTAAAACAAACCCGATCTAATTGAACATTGCCTTTGATTTTTTCGGAAGAATATTTACCATAATCCGGCAATTGTTCATCCGTATCGATAATTTTAAAGATCCTTTCACTACTCACCACTCCCATTTGTAAGGTATTAAATCGATCTGCTAATTGGCGCATAGGTCGATACATCATATTGATATAAAGAATAAATTCAATAATAAGACCGGTAGATGCATGCCCCATTGCCGAATAGATAATTCCGCGGGCTGCCCAAAAAACCATGAGTGAAATAGAAAGTGCAGATAAAATTTCAACCACCGGAAAAAAAATCGAATAATACCAAACAGATTTAATATGGGCCTTTCGATGCTTATGATTAATTTCTTTAAACTTATTAAGTTCAATATCCTCCCTGTTAAAGGCTTGTATAATATGCATGCCGGTAATATGTTCCTGAGTAAAAGCATTCATATTAGATACTTCATTGCGCACCTCATTAAATGATTTAGAAATCCCTCTTCTAAATACATTGGTGGCAACCAATAAAACCGGGACAGGAATTAAACAAGCAATGGTTAATTGCCAATCACGACTAAACATAAAGACAAAAACTACCAATAGTTTCAGAATATCACCCAATATGCTTAAGAGTCCTTCCGAAAAAATATCGGCAATGGTTTCTACATCATTTATTACTCGGGTAACAAGGGTTCCAATGGGAGTGCCATCATAATAATTTAATTTAAATCGGCTGATATGATTAAACAATTGAATGCGAATATCCTTTACCACATGTTGCCCCAAATAGCCGGAATAATAAGTTTGATAATATTGAATAATGGTTTCAATTGCTAAAACGGCTACCAGGATTATACAAAAAAGCGTTAGTTCCTGAAGATGAGGAGTAATAATAAAATGGTCAACGGTATAGCTAATTAAAAAAGGTCTGATGGGTCCCAACAAGGCGAGCATGATGGTAAGCCATAAGGTAAGACGTAGTTTTGATTTATAGGGCTTGGTATATGTTAAGACTCGCCTAATTAATGCAAGATCAAAAGATTTACCGGCTGCTGTTTTTGAAGACACATACAAAGGTACTAATCGGTTTTGGATTTTTACATTCTTACCATCACCCACTTGTTGAATAAACCAAAAGCCCTACTTAATCCAGATATTGTCCGGATATAGAACCTCTGCTAAAAATAAGCCAGAGGCCGGACTAGAAAAACCGGCAGCCTGACGATCTCTTGATTCAATAATATTTCTAAAATCTTGCAAAGTACATTGTCCTTTCCCCAATTCAACCATAGTGCCAACAATGGCCCTCACCATATTTCTTAAAAACCGATCAGAACTAATAATAAAATTTAATTGTCCTGGGGATTCTACCCATTCTGCTTTTTGAATCTTACAAAGAGTTGTTTTTGCATCATGGTTGTATTTGCAAAAAGAGGCAAAATCATCGTATTCAAAAAGCATGTTGGCTGCTTCCTGCATCTTTGGTACATCCAGCGGATGCCATAAGGTATACCTGTACTTATGTCTAAATGGATCCTTTATATAACTGATATGATAATGATACGATCTTAGGGTTGCATCGAATCGGGCATGTGCTGTTTCAATCACAGAGTGGATTTCCCGAATACTTATATCAATGGGTAGAATTCGATTGAGTTTATAAGTTAATTCATCCTTGGGATATGGCAATCCAGTACAATCAAAATGTGCATATTGCCTCATGGCATGCACTCCGGCATCTGTTCTTCCGGAACCAACAATGGCAATGGGTTCTTGAAATAAAATGGCTAACTTTTGTTCGATTACTTCCTGAACAGAGATCCCATTGGGTTGTGTTTGCCAACCATGATAATCGGTACCATCATATGAAATCTCCAAAAAATAGCGCATGGGTCAAAAATAGGAAAATAGAATAAACAAACTAGTGAATAAGGCAGGTTGAACCTTAGTCCTTCGATCAAAGTGTAAATACCTAAAAAGAAAAAAAGGCATCTCCATTTCTGAAGACGCCCTTTTAACATGTGCCGGATATATTTTTAATGATTATCGGATCTTGCCCAATAACCCATTTTTACAATTTAACTAACATCATTGGTAAAGAAAAGTTTCTCGATATAATCTGCATTAGAGGCTACTTCGAAAACCACCGCCATAAACTCTTCATAACTTCCATTGATATATGAACAAGGTAAGGTAGCTTGAGTATATAAAGCTTCCTTTTCTCCTCCTTGGCCGTCTGGAATTCTTTTTAAGCAAACCATGCTCATTCTTCCAAATTCAGCTTCTCTTAAAATTCTTTCTAAATCGAAATTACGGGTATAATCAGCAATATAACTATTGATGAAATAAGTTTGTTTTTTATTTCTTTCATCATACCAATCTCTTACATATACTCGTTGAAAACGATTTCCATCCTGATAAGCCAATGGATAATCCATCATATAAATTCCGCCTTCCAAGGCATCTACTTTGTAATTTTTAGCAATTGCTTCGTCTACAAATTCTTTAACTGGTTTCATTCTGTCGATTTGTTGTTGGGTTATACAATTTAGTTTAAAACTTTTATCATTCTGTTGATCGTATATTTCTCATTCACACTATTCAAAATAATTTTTTGTTACGATTAACATAATTATGGCACTAATTTAATTCTTTTTTTACGAAAACAAATTTTTTATGAGAAAAAAAATATTCGTTCAATTAAAAAAATGAATCTGTTTTCGTAAAAACAGGTTCGATATTTTTTAAAGTACTAAGCATTTTAAATAATCATGGTTCAATCAGGTTCGATTTTTTATTATTCAAACCGCAAATAAAATACTGTATAAATAATTATGGAATTACTACCAACTAGAAATGAAAAAGCCTCCGAGTTAAAGAGGCTTTGTCGCAAATATGTTAGTTATATTTTATTTTGATAATTGCTCGATCACGCCGGCACTAATTCCAGTGCTGCTAAATCCACCATCATGATATAAATTCTGCATAGTAACCATACGAGTAAGATCACTAAACATGGCAATACAATAATTGGCACAATCCTCAGCCGAAGCATTTCCAAGTGGTGACATTTTATCGGCATAATCAAAAAATGCATCGAATCCACCTACCCCAGTTCCTGCAGTAGTTTTTGTAGGAGATTGAGAAATAGTATTTACACGAACCTTTTTAGCTACACCATAATGGTATCCAAATCCACGAGCAATACTCTCCAAAACCGCTTTGGCATCAGCCATATCTCCATAATCCGGAAATACCCTTTGTGCTGCCATATATGATAAGCCAACTACCGATCCCCATTCATTCATGGCGTCTAGTTTCATGGCTGTTTGTAATAATTTATGGAATGAGAGGGCTGAAATATCCAACGATTTCATATACCAATCGTAATTTAAATCGGTATAATGTTTTCCTTTACGAACATTCGGAGACATTCCAATGGAATGTAATACAAAATCAATTTTCCCTCCAAATTTATCAGTGGTTCCATTCAATAATTTCTCCCAATCTTCCACCAAAGTGGCATCTGCCCCAATTACTTCAGTTTCACATTTGGCGGCTAACTCATTAATTTTACCCATTCGCAAAGCAACAGGTGCATTACTTAAAATAAATTTACCTCCTTGTTCATGAACTTTTTCGGCCACCTTCCAAGCAATTGAATTTTCGTCCAATGCTCCGGTTATAATACCAATTTTCCCTTTTAATAATTGACTCATATAATTGTTATTTGTTTTTAAACAGTAATTCAATACTAAAGTAGTATTTTTTGGCATACTCCAAATGAAACCTTAAAACAAGTTGATCAAATAATAACGAAGGATACCATAAGCCTTTAGCGAACCCCTAAAAGTACTTTGGCATTTTTTATGGCTTCTTCCGTGATGGATTCTCCACTAAGCATCACCGCCAATTCTTGAATTCTTTCTGATTCC
>JBEIQI010000175.1:0-6682 GCA_040376605.1 Flavobacteriales bacterium
AACAACGTTGGTGATTGATGTGGAAATTACTAAAGTGAATTATATTCCGGGACCTTATGCCACCTATTCCGAACAATTTTTAGGATATACGGGTATTCAGCAAAAGTCGTCACTCTACGAAATTAGAAACATCGTTATTACGGATGTTGCAGAACCGGATGAAAACCAGTTATATTATATTGAAACAAAAAATAAGTTTTCTTCCTTATTTGAGATGGAGGAGAATGGTTTGTTAAGGAATGTAAATGTAGCTTCGTCCAAGGAGGAGAAATTAGAATTAAAACAGGAAAAGGATTTACAAAAAAATCAAGGTGTTGAGAAGCAAAAAATATTGAACTTGATTAATATTAGAGAAAAACTGGATACGGTTTATCAACGCCAAATAATGGAAGATAGTGTGGTTGTTGAAAAGCGAAGTATCAATCGGATTTTGGTTAAAAACTCTTTGGAACAAAGTGCTCGTGAGGCAGCTACTAAAATTTCGGAAATAAGGGCCAGTAAATATGCATTGATATCTTTTAATGAAGACATTGCTTTCGAAAGTGGAACGTTAAATACCATGTTGAAAGAATTAGATGATTTGGAAAATGAATATTTTAAACTCTTCTTGGGCTATTCGGAAATGGAAACTATCAACCATCGATTCTATTATAAGCCGGATATTAATAATGTAGGATTTCAACCACTTTTTAAATTCAATTCGAATGTGGGTGTAAATGATTCATTAAAGTTGATGATGGAAACCGTATATATCGTTCAATCGGTTAATAAAACCACTCAAGGGATTAATGCATTCAACATCAACAATCAAAAGCTTTATAAAAATAAAAAGAAGAACGAAGGTCCCAACGATGGTGGATTAGCTTACCGGATGCCTGAAACATCCAGTTTTAAGATTATTTGGAACAATAAAACCCTTGCAAATGCTAATGTTCAGGTAGCGCAATTTGGAACTGTTTTAAGATTACCAAAATACGACCTTGATAATTTAAAACTAACTTATGATGTGCCTAGCGGGTATATCAAGTCATTAGAAATACTTCCTAAAAAAAATGGACGAAAACAAAAATAACCTTCCCATTGATGACGAAAGAAAACAATCCATTAGGTATACCATGGGGTGTTTACTAATTATATTTATTGGCATTTCAGGCATTGTGATTAGTTTGATATTTATGTACCTGAAATCGATATTTACTGGAAGCAAAGAATTTTTTATCAACCAATAGTTTGAATATTCACCATTATTAAGATTCCTGATAATTGGCTTATTTAAATTATGGCTTAATTTGTAATAGACAATTTTAGATTTATGCCTGAATTAGTTATTAAAACCACAAATATTACCCGACAGTTTGTAATGGGTAAGGAGGTTATTAAGGTATTACATGGAATCAACATAGAAGTTTATAAAAATGAATATGTGGCTTTTATGGGTCCATCAGGTAGCGGTAAATCTACCTTTATGAATATCATTGGTTGTTTAGATACACCTTCCGGGGGGCAATATATTTTAAATGGCAAGGACGTAAGTAAAATGACCGACAATCAATTGGCCGAAGTGCGGAACAAAGAAATTGGGTTCATTTTTCAAACGTTTAATCTATTACCAAGATATACTGCCTTAGAAAATGTAGCACTTCCATTGGTTTATGCCGGACTTTCAAAAACAGATCGTCAGGCAAAGGCAAAACATGCCTTGGAACAGGTGGGCTTGGCAGATCGAATGAAACATAAACCAAATGAACTATCAGGAGGTCAGCGTCAACGGGTTGCCATTGCTAGGGCATTGGTGAATGATCCGTCTATCCTATTGGCCGATGAACCAACTGGTAACCTTGATTCTAAAACATCCTATGAAATTATGGGACTTTTCCATGAATTGCATAGTAAAGGAAATACCATCATCATCGTTACTCACGAAGAAGATATCGCAAAACATACTACCCGCATTTTAAGATTGAGAGATGGCATGATAGAATCGGATGTACCAAATGATCCTGTATTATCTTTTGATTTAAAAAAATAGAATGGCATTTAAAATTTATACCAAAACGGGAGATGATGGAACCACTGGATTGTACGGTGGAGCAAGGGTTCCTAAATATGATTTAAGAATTGAATCATATGGCACGGTGGATGAATTGAATAGTTATATGGGTTTAATCAGGGATCAAAATTTGGATGATTCTACCACTCAAGTTTTATTGGAAATCCAGGATCGATTATTTACCATTGGAGCGATACTTGCGGTGCAGCCCGGTAAAAAAAACTTGTCGGTTCCTACTTTGTTACCTCAGGATATTCAATTTTTAGAGAGTCAGATAGATGTAATGGACGAACAGTTGAGTCCAATGAAACATTTTATTCTTCCTGGAGGACATACCACCGTTTCCTATATTCATATTGCCAGATGTGTATGCCGAAGAGCTGAGAGGCTTACCGTTCATCTTTCGGTGGAGAATGAGGTTGATGATCTGATAATCAAGTACTTAAATAGATTAAGCGATTATTTGTTCACTTTGGCCAGATTTGAAGCTAAAAATTTAGGAGCCTCTGAACAGCCCTGGATACCGCGGAAATGAGTTTTTTAACAATTAGTTGAAAAAACCATTTCCTTAATTCAATGTACTTTTTAATTTTTGCATCCCGAATCAGAAACAAATTAAAGGATTCGACGTTTTTTCATTTAATTAAATAAAACCCTACCGCTATGTATTGGACATTAGAATTAGCCTCATACCTGGAAGATGCGCCTTGGCCAGCATCAAAAGACGAGTTGATTGATTTTGCAATGAGGAGTGGAGCTCCTTTGGAGGTTATTGAAAATCTGCAGGAGTTGGAAGACGACGGAGATCCTTTCGAAAGTATCGAAGATATTTGGCCCGACTATCCTACCAAAGATGATTTCTTCTTCAATGAGGATGAATACTAGTAATGGTAACTATTATTTGAAGCCCTCTGGTTTGCCAGAGGGCTTTTCTTTTATGTGGCTTGTAATAAAATAATGATCTCGCTTCGTTTATCCTTATGATCCATGGAGGTCATCTTAATAATTTCATATCCATTATTAAGAATATGTTCTTGCACTTTTTCAATCCCAGCAAACCTAATTTTTTCTGTTTTAATGATACCTCCGCTGTGCATTCTTCTTTCGGGCTCTCCCAATTGTGGTTTCAGAATGGTGAGCAGTTGAGATTTCGAATGGAGAAACTTTTTCAACTCAGGGAATACGGTTCCTAAACTGCTAAATGCAATGTCAACAACAATAAAGTCATAGGACTTAACAGGTAGTTCAGAAGGCTCTATCGTTCGGATATCCGTTTTATCCATAGCCTTTACTTTTTTATCCTTTCGAATGGTATCGTGAATTCGGCTTTCTCCAATATTTACAATTACTACCGATCTAGCATCATGCTGTAAAGCGCAATCGGCCAAACCTCCTGTTTTATCACCAATATCTAAAACATGTTTACCAGCAAAATCTAATTTGAAATTTTTAATGGCTTTTTCTAGTTTATAACCATCCAGACTAACATAAATCCGCTTATTGGAGTTAAGTTCAATTACATCCTGATTGCCAACCTTTAAGGATTTTTGTAGTTCTACCTTACCATTTACACTTACCCAACCTTGTTCTATAAGGTGGCTGGCCTTGGTTCGGGTTTCAGCTAGCTGATGATCAACCAGGTATTGATCTAATCTAATCATTGGGGAGTTCTCCATTCATCAAAGATAACATTCAATGAGGAACAGAAGCGTTTTTTAATCAAATTATCGTTCGGGGCGCAATGTTATTGATCTGTTAATGTGGGATTAGAAGGCTTTATTTAAAAGGTTTATGGACTAATTGGTATGGTTTATGTCATATATAGCCCGAACATTTTTTTTAACCTGATGATAAAACCTTAAATTTGAATCATCATTAAACAACTTTATATGAAAAAAATATCTGTTACATTATTTATTCTTGTGGCTATTGCAACGTTTGCAGGTGCTCAAACGGTTCGTGAAACCCGATTAAGTGTGTTGGATTCGGATAGGATGGGATTTAGTATTGAGTTTAATTTCGAACAAAAAGTTCTTCAGGATGCATGGAATAAGAAATGTGAAGAGCTTAAAATTAAATCTAAACCATCCAAAGGATTAGATGTTTTTACCGCTGTTTTAGTTCCTGATATTCATTTTGAAAGTATAGATATGTATGTGAAGATTGATAAATTGGATAAAACAAGATCTGAAATAGCCATTACTGTTTCAAAAGGCAATACCAATTTTATTACCAATGAAGACGGTAAAATGGTTGAAAACATGAATCGGTTTTTAGATAAATTTATCCTTTACGCCGATCAATATAAATTAGGTTTGGATATTGCAGATCAAGAGGATCAAATTAAGAATACTCAAAAAGCCTATGATAAATTGATTGATGAAGGAAAGAAACTTCAGGAGCAAATGGATAAAAATAAAGTGGATCAGGAAAATAAGGTAAAGGAACTCGAAGCTTTAAATAAAGGTTTGGAGGCACTTAAGCTCAAGGTCAAAAAATAATAAAAGCTTATTTAAAACCGTTCATCTATTGAACGGTTTTTTTTGTCCTTATTTTAAAGGATTAAACCATTCGGGTTTTCATTGGTCATAGTATTAGATTCAATTTCGCATGAATATTCAACAATTGCATCATCTTATGTGGCGTTCTGGTTTTGGCACCGACCTACGGGTTATCGAAAAAAATCAGAACAAAAGTCGTGAAACATTAGTTAAGGAAATCTTTAATACTGGTGAAAAGTTTACTCCTATTGATATCGCCACCAAACCAGCAGCCAATTTCAAGGATAATTTTAAAAATCTAAATAAGGAGGATAAGGAGAATTTAAAGAAATTTAATTTAGAGGAACTTAAGGATATCAATCTTCAATGGCAGCGTTTATTGGTTTATTCGCAGGATCAGGTAAGAGAAAAGGCCGCTTTATTTTGGCATGATCATTTTGCCTGTTTTGTGCCCTTTGCTTATATGATGCAGTTACATATTAATAAACTTCGAGAACATTCTTTAGGCAGCTTTCGTGATTTGTTACACATGATTTCTAAAGATGCAGCTATGCTGGTATTTTTGAATAATACTCAAAATAAAAAGAAACATCCCAATGAGAATTTCGCCAGGGAAGTGATGGAGCTATTTACTATCGGCATAGGTAATTATTCCGAAGATGATGTTAAGGAAGCGGCCAAGGCATTTACCGGTTGGAATTACGACGAAGAAGGTAATTTCGAATTAAGAGAAAAACAGCATGATGATGGCCCAAAAACAGTTATGGGGGTAACCAAAAATTTTGAAGGAGAAGATATAATTAATGTTTTATTGGATAATCCCAAAACAGCTTATCGAATTGTAAGCAAAATTTATAGATGGTTTGTGAATGAGAAGATTGACGAAGCCAGGGTAAAAGTATTGGCCGATGAGTATTACCATAACAATTATCATACAGGTGATTTATTGCAAAAGATATTTTCATCCGATTGGTTTTACGAAAAACAGAATATTGGGACTCATATAAAATCGCCTATCGAATTATTATCAGGAATCAGGAGAACCTTTGTAATGGAGTTTAAAAATGAAGAGGTGTTATTTTTCTTGCAGAAGATTCTAGGTCAGATTTTAGGGCACCCACCGAATGTTTCCGGCTGGAAGGATGGACGACCTTGGATTGATAGTTCTACTTTGTTATTCAGGTTGAAACTTTCCGATCATATTTTTAATAATTCCGATTTTGATGTGGTGGATAAAGATCAGGCAGAGGGGACTTCCTATAAGGGGAAGTTTAAAAAAATGGAAGCAAGTATTACCATGGATCATATTTATCAACTCTTGGAGGATAAATCGAAAAACGAGATGAAAAAATTTCTGACCCAATATTTATTGGTTTGTGATAATAAATTATCGGAACAAATGGATACACCACAAACGGATGAATTACAATTATTCGTTAATCAATATGTGCAGGAATTGCTCCGCCAACCTGAATATCAACTTTGTTAAACCTTCAATTATGTATAGAAGAGATTTTTTAAAGATGTCGTCCCTTGCCAGCACTGCCGTATTGATGCCTAATTTTTTAAGGGCATTTGGCATGAAAGCAATTACATTCGAAGGAAAGATTTTGGTGGTGATTCAGCTTTCCGGCGGCAATGATGGATTAAATACAGTAATTCCATTTCGTAATGATGATTATTATTCTTTACGCCCTTCTATAAGTATTGCCGAAGCTGAGGTGTTAAAGTTAAGTGATAGTTTAGGATTTCATCCTGCTTTGGAAGGGCTCAAAGGAATTTACGATCAAGGCTTGATGACAATCCTGAATAATGTAGGATATCCAAATCCTGATCGATCCCATTTTAGAAGCATGGATATTTGGCATACAGGATCTTCCTCATCGGAATATTGGTATAGTGGATGGCTGGGTCGTTATCTTGACTCCCAATGTGGAAAAGGTAAACCGGTGCATTCGGTATTAGAAATTGATGATACGTTGAGCCTTGCGGTGAAGGGTGAATTAAAAAATGCAATGGGAGTTACAAGTCCTAAAATGTTATATGATTCGGTAAGAAGCTTGCATACCATTACCAATGAAAATACCGGAAACGACAACCTGGATTTTTTATATAAAACATTGGCTGATAC
>JBEIQI010000302.1:0-3270 GCA_040376605.1 Flavobacteriales bacterium
AGCGGATAGCCGGATCAGCTACATATACAAAAGAACGCTACTATTTAAAACCACCATCGCAATTCTAAAATCAAAAATCCCTTTATCCCATACCTGGCATACCGGCTCCTTTTGGCATTCCCTTCATCATTTTAGCCATGTTCTGTTTGTTGCCCATCATCTTCATCATCTTCCTCATATCGTCGAACTGCTTCAATAATTTATTTACCTCCTGGATATTGGTTCCACTTCCTTTGGCAATTCGTTGTTTTCGGCTACCATTTAAGATTCCCGGATTTACTCTTTCTTGCTTGGTCATGGAGCGAATAATGGCTTCAATATGTTTAAAGGCATCATCATCTACATCTATATCCTTCATCATTTTGCCCATACCCGGAATCATTCCCATCAAATCTTTTAGGTTACCCATTTTTTTGATTTGTTGAATCTGATTCAAAAAGTCATCAAAGTCAAATTGATTTTTGGCAATTTTCTTTTGAAGTTTATGAGCTTGTTCTTCGTCGTATTGTTCCTGGGCACGTTCTACCAACGAAACGATATCACCCATCCCCAAGATCCTATCCGCCATTCTACTTGGGTAGAAGATATCGATGGCATCCATCTTTTCTCCGGTACCAACAAACTTAATGGGTTTTTGAACTTCGGCTTTGATGGTTAGAGCTGCTCCACCTCGGGTATCACCATCTAATTTAGTTAAGATTACTCCGTCAAAATTTAATCTCTCATTAAAGGCCTTAGCAGTATTTACTGCATCCTGACCTGTCATGGCATCTACCACAAATAAAATCTCATCCGGGTTAACGGCTTGTTTTACTTTGGCAATTTCGGCCATCATTTCTTCATCTACCGCTAATCGGCCCGCTGTATCTATAATGACTACCTGATATCCTTTTAACTTGGCTTCCTTAATAGCATTCTTGGCAATTTCAACCGGATTTTTATTCTCTCTTTCGCTATAAACAGGAATGCCAATTTGCTCTCCCAAAACATGCAACTGATCGATCGCCGCCGGACGATAAACATCCGCAGCGGTTAATAACACCGATTTGCCCTTTTTGGTTTTTAAATAATTTCCGAGTTTACCGGTAAAAGTAGTTTTACCTGACCCCTGCAAACCACTCATTAAAATAACCGAAGGACTTCCTTTTAAGTTGATATCTGATTTATCGCCACCCATGAGTTCAACTAATTCCTCATGCATAATTTTTACCATTAACTGGCCCGGACTTACAGAAGTTAATACTTCGCGACCCAATGCTTTTTCCTTAACGGTATCGGTAAATGTTTTTGCGATTTTATAACTAACGTCGGCATCTAATAATGCACGGCGTACTTCTTTTAGCGATTCGGCTACGTTGATCTCAGTGATCTTTCCCTGACCTTTGAGTCCTTTAAAGGCTTTGTCAAACTTTTCTGATAAACTTTCGAACATTTTCTATCGATTTTAACGGACTGCGAATATAGCAAAAATCTTTGATTTTTAGGGCGCCCAGGCGCTATGTTCCGGGCTCGCTTTCGCTCGGTCCTATAGGCGAAGCCCTTCACATTGCTGGCGCGGTTTTCGGTTTTTTATGTAACTTGCATGACAATGAAAAGGATGGCTGTTTTTATTATTTCTTTCCTGTTTTATTCGCAGGTATTTTCCCAATGTCGCTTCATCGATCGGGTTTTTCCTACCATCATCAGGCATGATAATGTAGTTTACGGAAATGCCCCACAAATTACGCCTGTTTATGTTTCGGAGCAAACTACCATCGATATTGATTTACATGCTGATATTTTAGAACCCGACAATGATACCATGCAACACCGTCCGGTAATCATTATGGCCTATGCAGGTGGATTTTTTACAGGAACCAAGGATACCGATGATATGCAGGCATTGGCCGATACTTTTGCTCATCATGGCTATGTTACTTGCAGTATGCAATACAGGCTCTTTTTTAATTTTGCCAGCGCCTCCAGCATCGAAAGAGCTATATACAGAGCGGTGCAAGACCTGGATGCATTAATGAGGTTTTTAGTTGAAAACGAATCGGTGTATAAAATCGACACCAATCAGATATTTTTTGTTGGCAGCAGTGCCGGTGCATTTACTGGTTTACATCATATTTTTAGAGATGAAAATGAAAGACCGGCTTCTACCTTTAGTGGTTTCCTGCAGCCTGATTTGGGTTGTAAAAGTTGTTCGGGAAATAATTTTAACCATCAAGTAAAAATTAAAGCCATGACTTCTTGTTGGGGTGCGATTGCTGATACCAACTTAATAGTAAAAGATGAACATGATGTTCCCCTTTTGCTTTTTCATGGGGATGCAGATCCTATAGTACCCTTTGGTTATGGATACCCATTTACCGTATTTGCATTAACCCCTCAGGTATATGGTTCTTCTATGATGAACCAACGTTTAAACAATGAAAATATTTACCATGAATTTTACACCGGAGTTGGGGGTGGTCATGAATACTGGGGATCCGTGGATGGGTTTTTTATTACTCCACCCAATGCCAATTGGCCCATCATGGTTAGTCAAATTAATCAGTTTTTTTATAACCAATTAAGCAGTCCACCCTGTGAGGTAGGCATTGATGCACTCAATACATCTGGATTGAATATTTCTATTGAAAATGGAGTGGTAATTATTTCGAGTCAATTCCAAACAATTAACGAGGTATTGGTTTTTGATATGCAGGGTAAACAATTACAAAACCAAAAGATTGAGAAGCTTCAGGCAGAAGTGAATGGTTTACAAAAAGGAATGTATATTCTTTATGTTACCGTTAACCAACAGCCGCATTTTTATAAAGTGTCGGTGTAGGTTTTCTAATTCCTTTCACCAATCTGTTGTCTCCACATGGCATAATAGAGCCCCTTTTCGGCAATTAGGTTTTCGTGGGTTCCCGTTTCTATCACCTTACCTTTTTCTAACACATAAATTCTATTGGCATGCATAATAGTAGATAACCTATGTGCAATTAAAATGGTTATTTGTTCTTTTTCGGTAGAAACTTTACGAATAGTGGAGTTGATTTCTTCTTCTGTTATTGAATCTAATGCAGAGGTAGCTTCGTCAAATATGAGCAAATGCGGTTTTCTTAAAAGGGCTCGGGCAATGGATAACCGTTGTTTTTCGCCTCCACTTAATTTTAAGCCGCCTTCACCTATCATGGTGTCCAAACCTTTTTCGGCTCTGGCAAGTAAATTATTACAGGAGGCTTTGTTTAATACCTCGGTTAAAAGTTCATCAGAAGCCGTTGGATTTACAAATAA
>JBEIQI010000134.1:0-8000 GCA_040376605.1 Flavobacteriales bacterium
ATATCAGCATCTTGCCTTCTTTTCAGATTTCTCAAATGGTGTTTTTAGAAAAAGGAGGTGTTTATGCTGTTGCCAATTTGCGTGGTGGAGGAGAGTATGGACAGGAATGGCATAAGGCCGGAATGCTTATGAAAAAACAAAATGTATTCGATGACTTTATTGCTGCGGCGGAATATTTAATTGAAAAAAAATATACGAATCCCAAAAAGTTAGCCATTCATGGTCGTTCTAATGGAGGATTATTGGTTGGGGCGGTAATGACCCAACGTCCTGATCTTTTTAGAGTTGCATTACCTGCTGTAGGTGTATTAGATATGTTACGATATCATAAGTTTACCATTGGATATGCATGGGCAGTAGAATATGGCAGTAGTGATAATGAAGAAGATTTTAAAAACCTTATTACCTATTCTCCTTTGCACAATGTAAAAGAGGGGGTAGAATATCCTTGCACCATGGTGCTTACTGCGGATCATGATGATAGGGTAGTTCCAGCACATTCATTTAAGTTTGCTGCCACCTTGCAAGAAAAACAAAAAGGACTAAATCCCGTACTTATTAGAATTGATACCAAAGCCGGGCATGGAGCTGGAAAATCAACCACCATGGCTATTGAAGAGTGGGCCGATATTTGGGCATTTACGATGTTCAATTTAGGAATGAAATATGATTAAATTACAATGCTAAAAAAGGATATCTATCAATTACAAAAGGGTAGAACTTATATCGTTGTTAAGAGCTTTATAGATTATGATGGAATTGAACATCCAGTTGGTGAAATTTGGATTTTTGAAACTACTAATTACAATGCTTATCACTCGGGACTTACCTTACATGTGATTCAGAATGATCAGGAAAATGTTTATAGATTCCTAGATTATCCAGGTGATGATCTCATCATCAATAATTTTATGGACTATGTGGAGTGGCAGGAAAATATTCCGCCATTTTATTTTGCTCCGATACCAAAATAATTTTTATTTTTTTAGATAAAAACAATAATTATCAATTTTTCAATTATATTTGTTGATATTATCAACCATTGATATGATCAACGAAAATTTATCTTTAGGGAGAGCATTGGGTTTCACATTAAGGATGTATACAAAAAAGTTGCATGAAATGTTTGAGGAAGCTGAGCTTGATCTTACCATTGAGCAATTCGTGTTATTAAATATTATACATCATCATAAAAAGGATTTGGTGACTCAAATTGAGGTGTCGAACATGTTAGGCAAGGATAAAAGCGCCGTTCTGAGACATATAGATTATTTGGAGAATAATCAATGGCTTTGTAGGAATGATGACATGAATGATAGACGTCGCAAGATCCTTGTTTTAACCAAGAAGGGTGAAATTCATTTACAAAAGGCGAGGCTGTTAGAACAAAAACTAACCAAAACTGTTTTAAAAAATGTGAATAAAGACCAAACCACCCAATTCATGCAAACCATGGATAACATTCTAGCTAATATTTTTGAATTAGATGAAAATTCCCAAGAACTTAAAAATATCTAATGATGATCGCTGAATTAATCAATGCCAATAAGATTTACAAAACTCCTGCTGGTAATTTTACAGCCTTGCAAAATACAAGTATTCAATTAATGGAAGGAGAATTACTTTTGATCATTGGTCCTTCGGGTAGTGGTAAAACAACCTTGTTGTCATTAATAGGTTGTTTAATAGATCCTACCGAGGGTACTTTAACTATAGATGGTCAGAAGGTAGCTAATTTAAGTGCAAAAAAAATGGCCAAAATTCGCTTGGATACTATAGGATTCGTATTTCAACAATTTAACTTATTAGCTCCACTCACTGCCGAGGATAATGTTGCATTTCCTTTAAGAATGCAGAATTGTTCAGCCAGTGAAATTAAGAAAAGAACAGCTGAAGCACTTAAAAAAGTGGAGATGTTTGAGCATAGAAAAAAATTACCTCGCCAACTTTCTGGAGGACAGCAGCAGCGAATTGCTATTGCAAGGGCCTTGGTAACTAATCCTAAAATAGTGCTTTGCGATGAGCCAACAGCTTCATTAGACAAGGATAGTATGGAGATTGTAATGAAGGAATTAAAACAATTGGCAAAAAATGGAAAATCGGTTGCTGTAGTAACACATGATCCCCGACTTACACAATATGCTGACCGAGCAGTGGAGGTGAAAAATGGTAAAGTTTACCCCATCGAATTAACTGATAAAAATATTGATATACATTAATTATGAAATTTAACAGAACTCTAATTATTTTCTCTGGATTATTTATCCTATTTAGTTGTGGTAAAAAAAAGGAACTTAGTCAAGCTCCCCCGATCGATCAAAAGATGTCCAAAATTATTGGAATAGCCAAAATTGAACCGGAAGTGGGATTGCTGAATATTACTTCCGGCGCCAATGGTAAGGTGGCTGAGATTTTAGTTGAGGAGAATGATTTGGTAAAAAAAGGAGATGTAATTGCTATTTTGGATTTGGATCTGGAAAAGGCTCAGCTCAATCAATCTCAATCTAAATTAGGCACACAACAAAGTGTTATAAAATCCTTTGAGGCAAATTCGAACGCTATTAAGATAAATTTGGATAAGGCAAAATTGGATTATGATAGAGATCAAAATTTATTTAATGCGAAGGCAATCAGTGATAAAGAATTATCTGCCAGCAAAGCCAATTATTTAAAATTAGAACAGGATTACGAAAAATCACTGGCAGATCTTTTGCAATCAAAAAGTAGATTAAAGGAAATGCAAGCAGACATAAGTTATTATCAAACAAATATTAATGAAAAAAGAATTTTAGCTCCTTATGATGGTAAGGTGTTATCTGTAGATATTAAGGTGGGAGATTATATCGTTGTATCGACTCCAATAGGTCAATTTGCTCCGGCTGGTTCATTGGTGGCGCAAACGGAGGTGGATGAATTGTATGCAAATGATGTTAAATTGGGAATGAGGGCTGAGATATTATCCCAGGCAACCGGTATGGTAATTGCCAAAGGAACCATTAGTTATTTGGCGGATTATCTGAAGAAAAAATCCTTGTTCGATGATGAGAAAACTGTAGAGGACAGAAGGGTTAGAAAGGCGGAGATTAAATTGGAAAATGGGAGCCAAGTTTTGATTGGGAGTAGGGTGGATTGTATAATATATTTACAATAATTAGGGATAAATATTATGTTGAAAACCGCGTGGCAGTTTATGAAATACGACCTCAGTAAATCACTGGGGATTTTATTTGGCATTATCATTTCTGTTTTTCTTGTTGGTCAAAATCTTGGGATTTTCTTTGCTATTCTTAGCAATATGAAAGGTATTGCAAAAGAGAATGAAAAATATATCTGGGTGGTAAGTGATAAAACACAAGCTGCTACTCAACTAAGAAATATTGACGTAAGAATTGGACGAGAGTTGAATTCATTGGAAGGTGTTCACAAGGTTCATCCAATTGTAGTAGCTGGCGGTACTGGCAAATACAGCGATGGAACTCAAATTGGAGTTTTAATGGTAGGTTTACAAGGGCCTGAATACGCAGGTGGTCCAATACGATTTGAGAACGGCAGTGACATGAGTCAATTGGGTAATGAAGGGGCTTTAGTGATCGACATAAGTGGTGTGCCTGCGATGGGTAATATTAAGGTGGGAGAATATTTTCAAATTAATAATCAAAGAGTTTATGTAAGTGGCATATGTAAGGGTAAAGCGGGGTTTGGAACTTATAGTGTATATACTACCGTAGAAAGAGCTAGGTCATTAGGTGGTTTTCCAATTAATGATGTTAGTGCTTATTTGGTGGAGCCTGACTCATCTAAATATTCAAGCCAACAGGTAATAGATCATATTAATAAAAGTATTCCTGGAATTAGAGCAGTAGATGGAAGTAAATTTGCACAGGAATCCATCGGCGTGATTCTAAAAACAAGTAATATCGCCATTAGCTTCGGCACCATTATCATTTTCGCTATTATTAGTGGATTCGCAATAGTTGGTTTAACATTATTCTCTATGGTAAAGGATCGAATTAAAGATTACGGAACTATCAAAGCAATAGGGGGAAGTAATTCTTTTATCAGGCGATTAATTATAAGTCAGGCATTGTTGTATTCATTCGTTGGTTTTACCATCGCGTTTGGGTTACTTCAATTATTTAAAATGGGAGTTTCTGGTAAAAATCTTGAAATTATATTTTCTGTACCTATGATTGCTGGCTTAATAATCATAACGCTGGCATTAAGTTTAATTGGAAGTTTATTTGGTCTTCGTAAGATCATGAAGTTAGAACCTGTTCAAATATTTAGAATGTAAGCACATGAAAAGAATATTATTAATACTCAGCTTAGGTATTGTTATTCACTTAAATAGCCAATCAAATAGCATTTCCATGTCATTAGAAGATGCTGTTCAATTCGGATTAAAAAATCGTTACGACATGCAATCTAACGATATTCAGTTGGATATAAGTAAGAATGAATGGAACAAAAATAAGTATCAATGGTTGCCAACTTTAAATGGTGTAGGTAATATACGTTACAATACTCAGCTGCCTACAACTGTTTTACCCGCGGGAGCATTTGGTAATCCTGATCCATCCAATGTCCAATTTGGAACAAGGAACAATACTACTTTGGCAATAGATTTCGAACAAACCATTATTAAACCAACTATTTTTTCCGATACTAAACTTGGTAGGAATCAATATAATCAGCAGCAGGTTCGTAGCGAACAAAAATCGAAGGATGTCCGCAAGCTTATTTCCTTGGCATATTATGATGCCTTATTAAAAAAGAGACAATGGGATCTTTCGGAAGATCATGCAAAAAGTAGTAAAGAGCTTACGGATATATTTAAAACTAAATACGAGTTAGGTGCAATTAAGGAAAATGACTATCTGAAGCAAAAATTGGATTATCAAAATGCCGAATTAAAAAGAATGAAGTCCAAGCAGGATTATAACTTATCAATCGTTAATTTAAAGAAAGAAATGAACTTTTCGGAGTCCACAGAAATTGAATTAACGGAAAAAATGGAGACCAAATCTTCAACAAATAATTCGGTTGATACATCCTTTGCCTTTAATACTGATGTTAAAATTTTAAAACTTCAAAATGACTTTTTTAAGGTAAGTAGGAAACGTGGGATGATTAATTCATTACCTAGCATTAACTTTTATGCTAATTATACCTTGCAATTTCAAGGTTCAAATTTCGATTATAGCCAGAATTGGTTTCCGTTTAATTTTATTGGGATTCGTTTAAATGTTCCCATTTTTAACCAATGGAAAAATCAAGCATCCATGAAGGAATTTAAGTTGAAAATGAAACAGAATGATTTTGATTTAAAATTAAAGAAACAAAACTTGATGTACGAGTATCAGAAAGCTTTAATTGAATTGGAAAATGCCTCTGCGAATACCTTATTTACTGAGGATAACTACAAGCTGGCAAAATCCATTTATGAAAAGGATTTGCAGCAATATACTTTAGGTAATATTAGTTATTTAGATTTATTGATTTCTTCACGATCTCAAACCGATGCTGAGCAGAACCTCATGCAAAGTTGGTATAGTTACCATGCTGCAAGGATTCAGTATGAAAATGTAGTCCAATAAAACTTTAATAGAATCTCCAACCTTCATTGGTTGCATTCCAACTGCTACAACTCCTGCCTGGTACAATCGTTGATGCTGTTCCAGTTGCGTTTTCTACACCCATGGTATGTAATCCTCCGTCTGAGGGCATGTTGGTTATAAATACTTCAATAATATTAGTAGTTTCATAACAAACGATTTGAAAGGTCCCAGGGAAATTACCAGCACCACCTGGGTAATGTGGTATGTTTGTCCAATTAACAACTAATCTTCGGTTAGGTGCGATGCCTGTGGTAAAATATGAAATAGTTCCGCCAGCAACGGTATACCAATCTTCCCAAGCAGCTGAGATTAAATTGTTGGGGTCTGTTGCATCCGGTAAACACTGTCCGGAGCAACATCCTGAGAATAATGAGGGGGCATTAAAACCAATGTATGCATTATCAGCAATATGAAATTGAGTATAATTAACGCAATAGAAATTAAATGTAAATCCGATAGGTAACATAGCTGATGACTGGTCATCGCCTAAAATCACACCGGTTCCAGCTCCTGCAACGGGAGCAAACGGAATACTCATTACATTGTAATTATTGATACAACATGGCAGCGTTACTGATATTATATTAGAACTCGAGCTGCTGCCACAACCATTTTGCCCACGAAGTCGATAATAATAGGTAGTTCCGCAGGTTAAACCGGTTATGCTATAAGTTGTTACGGTCCCTACGTTGAGACCATTGTAACCAGGTAAAAACGATGCAAAGGTGGGACTTGTTGAAACGTCCAATAAATAATTAGTTGAACCGTTCCCATTCCAATTTGCGATAAACGAAGTTGGGTTAATGCCTGTTGCGGCAGTAGATACAGGTGCATTAAACATCATACTTAACCAAATCGTGCCATTATATAAGTTAATGTCCTTACAATCTAGGTTATAAATCATTAAACCTTCAGCAGGAGCGGCTATCGCATTTCTTTGCAGAGTTGTCATTCTGGGGATTAACAGGCCCTGTGTGGTAGATGCCACATCTAAAATAGCACTTGCATTGCCAGCCGCTCCTGTAGGATTTATAACCACCTGTTGTGCTGAGATTTTTGCACATAATATTGGTGTTAACAATATCAAAAGTGCAACAACGTATCCTTTGGTTTTTAAGCTTCTCATGACTAAAAAAATCTCCATGATTCGTTAGTGCTTGTCCATGTTCCTGAATTTCTCCCGGCAGGTGTAGTTGCTAATGTTCCCGTAAGATTTTCAACGCCTATAGTGCCCGGAGAAATTCCATTATAATTGGCTCCGTGAATTTCAATTTGATTCGTTGTTTCAAAAAGTATTATTTGAAAACTAACACCAACAGTGGTGCCGCAGCAAAAAGGTATTCCTGTAAAATTTACAATAAGTCTCCGATTAGGCGCTACGCCAGTATTGAAATACCTTATAGAACCTGCTCCAGGCGGATAAAGATCATCCCACCCTCCTGCAATCAAATTGTTTGGCATAGTGGCATTAGGTAATAATTGACCACCACAACATCCGCTGCCCATTCCCCCACTAAAATTGATAAAACCATTCGAACTTATATAGAAATTTGTATAATTGGCGCAATAGAAATTAAAGGTAAATCCAATGGGCAATGCCGCACTTTCTTGGTCATCACCTAGGAAAACTGAAGTGCCAACTCCTGCAATGGGGGCATATGCAATAGATGCCACATTATAATTGTTAATGCAACAGGATGGGGTAATAGAAATCACATTGGAATTCGAAGTCGTTCCACATGCGTTGGAACCTCTAATTCTATAATAATATGTGGTGCCGCAAGTTATTCCTGTTACATTAAAGGTGGTTACCGCTCCAACATTTAAATTATTGAAACCTGGAACAAAGGTTGCAAAAGTGGCACTTGTTGAAACATCTAGAAAATAGGCGGTTGATCCATCATTGGTCCAATTGGCCGTGAATTGAGTTGGACCAACACCACTTGCAGCTAATGCGGTGGGTGAAGAAAGCATCATGCTAATCCAAGCAGTTCCGTTAAATAAGTTAATGTCTTTACAATCTAAATTATAAATTAACAATCCTTCAGCAGGGGCTGCAATAGCATTTCGCTGAATGGTTGTCATCCTAGGAATAAGTACACCTCTGGTTGTGGATACTATATCTAATATGGCACTAGCGTCTGGTAATGCACCGGTTGTATTGATTCCAACATTTTGAGAATAACCGCTTTGAATATTTACCCATAAAGCTAATATAATGAACAGTATTTTTGAACCATTAAACTTCATCATTCATTTACATTTTGAAGTAATGTTATAATGGATTTTCTTAAATAAACAAAGTTTTCGATAGAAGTGTTTATTTATTCGATAGAAAATTAATAGATGAGCTCCTTAGGTTCTTGAGCCCTTGTTTTAAAT
>JBEIQI010000210.1:0-5613 GCA_040376605.1 Flavobacteriales bacterium
CCCATGATAAATAATCATTCACGATTTTGGGGGCCATATCAGTATTTGGTCTTGTTTTAGTGACCAATTTTACCGCATATTCTAATACATTATCGGTAACTGGTAGTTTTCTCACCAAGTCTTGATAGAATAAAATGGCTTCCCTACTAATTTTCTCCTCCGCTTTTGCATGCGTATTAGAGGTAGTTTGTTTTACAATATTTAATTCCTCTTTAAAACTTGGATAATCTAACCATAAATTAAACATAAAACGATCCAATTGGGCTTCCGGCAAAGGATAGGTCCCCTCCTGCTCTATTGGGTTTTGAGTAGCCAAAACAAAAAATGGTTCTTCTAATTTATGACGTTTACCAGCAGCTGTAACCGCCTTCTCTTGCATTGCCTCTAACAGGGCTGATTGGGTTTTAGGCGGGGTACGGTTAATCTCATCTGCCAGAATGATATTGGCAAAAATGGGCCCTTTAATGAATTTAAAACTTCTGGTTTCATCTAGTATTTCCGAACCCACAATATCAGAGGGCATAAGGTCGGGAGTAAATTGAATTCTATTAAAACTAAGGCCTAACACATCGGCGATGGTATTTACCAAAAGGGTTTTAGCTAACCCTGGAACCCCTACCAATAAACAATGACCTTTACTAAATACAGAAATTAATACATTCTTTATAATCTCTTCCTGACCAACAATTACTTTACCAATTTCGTTGCTAAGTTCCCCATAAACCTTTACTAACGAATCTACTGCCTCTTTATCTGATTGAAATTGCATAATTTGATTAATTAATTACCGTAAAATTATTGTGTTTTTTCGTTAAACCAACTCACCGTGTATTTACAATCTTTGTATTCGGTAGCGATTTTAATATAAAAATCATTTTTCTTGTCTTCAACCCATTCGCTTAACAAACTGGCTTGTTTATCCGCTAAAGCCGCTTGCTGAATTTTAGAATAATCCGTATCCAGATTGGCTACATGGGGTTCGGTTTTACTTACAATATAAAGAATCTTCACCACTTTTGTGCCACCCTGGTCATCAAATAACTTAGGTTCGGTAATTTCTCCCACATTTAAATCCTCAATGGCTCTAAAGGTAGCACCATCGATCTCAGCTAGATCATCCATGGTAAAGGTTGAACTACCGTTAATTGGGTTGATAAGTATTCCTCCGTTATTTTTGGTATTCTCATCGGTACTAAAGGCCAAAGCAGCATTAGAAAAACTTATGGTTCCTTTTTTTACCTCCTTATAAACGGAGTCTAGCCTGTTTAAGGTGGCATAAATATCGGTTGTAAGCACCTTCGGTTTTATCAATATATGTCTAAAATTCGCATATTCCCCTCTCTTTTCGATTAATTGAATGATATGGTATCCGAATTCTGTTTCAATTACATCGGAAATGGAATCCCCCTCTAAATTAAAAGCTGCAGCGGCAAAATTCTCCACCAAATCTTCCCTTCTTAACATCCCTAATTCCCCACCTTGACTGGCACTACCTAAATCTTCACTATACAATTTGGCTTTTAAGGCAAAACTGGAACCACCTACAATTTGATCCCGAATATCTTTCATTTGTTTTAATACCTTCTCCTTTTCGGATTGCTGGATAGGCGGTTTCATCACCAATTGTCCAATTTGCACTTCCGATGGAATATAGGGTAAAGAATCCTTAGGTATTTTATGGAAATACTTTCGAACCTCAGCCGGAGTAACTCGGGCATTGCCTGTAATACTTTGCTGCATTGCTTGAACCAAGAGCTGCTCCTCAATGGTTTTGCTAAAGGTTTCTTTGATATCATCAATGGATTTACCCAATGCTTCTTCTAGTTTTTCGCGGCTCCCAGCCTGGCGAATAAAAATATCCAAACGCCTTTCCATTTCCTGATTTACCTGATCTTCGCTTACCGGTATACTGTCAAAACGGGCCTGCATTAACAACATTTTTTGTACAATAGCCTGTTCCATTAAAGAACAAAAAGTCGCATCATCTTTGGTTCCCTGGCCTTGCAATACCATTTGCTGCATTTGGTTTTCGATATCCGACATCAACACTACCTCGGAACCCACAACCGCAACTATTTGATCAATCAATATTTTATCCTGTGCCTGAACCTTAGGTAAAAACAACAAAAAACCAATGATTCCAATTAAATTCTTCATTTTACAAAATTTTGAAATGTATTCTTATCCAACGCCTCCCTATAGATATCCTCCTCCATCTTACGTAATATTTCTTGTTTTCGTATATTAATAATCAAACTTTTAATAACTGGTCTTTCAAATTCAAGCGGTGAAACCCCTTCTTTGGATTTATAATCCTTAATTCTAACCATATATACCATGGATGAGTCTTGAGTTTCATAGAATTTAGACCTTCCAAGGAAAGATTCTTGTGACGTATAATCAAAGGGAATTAACCTTTCTAACTCATCCATCCATTGCCAGGAGGTATCTTCAATTTGATAGGACATGGCATTCTCCTCACAAAACTTCTTCAATTTAACCTGAAGATCTACTTTATCCGACATGAGCCAAGACTTCACTTTATCCTTATTTTCTGAATTCCTGCTAAAGATAATATAAGAAGCCTTCACTAAATTCTTTCGAAGGAGAAACTGTTGCTGGTTTTCCTTATAATAAAGCTTAATATCTTCCTCGGTTACATTCGTATCCAATAACTGTTCAACCATTCTTTCCTGATAGGTATGAATTAATAAGGTGGTACGATAATCTTCCAGCTCTTTATCAAAGTTCTTCAGATCCTTGGATAAATTTAATTCTGCTTTTTGCACCATTAATTGGATCTTAATCCAATTTTCAACATATAAATTTACCTTCTGGATGCTATCCTTCGCAGAGGTACCTGGCATAATAATGCCCTTGATTTCACCAGCGTATAGGTATTTGTCACCTACCTTGGCAAGCACCTCTTTATCTTTACCTTTTGAATTAGATAACCAACCACAAGATGAAAGAATAAGGGCTAGGCCAAAGAGCTGAATGAGGTACTTCAAAAGAGTTATTTATTTTACCAGCTTATATAAGATATCCTTATTTACACTTACAGGATATTTAGCTCTGAGGGATTTAATCCACTCTTCTTCCAAATAAGTTTGATAATCAGAAATGATTAGACCCTTTGCTTCTTTTAAGCTTTTAGGCTCAGGCTGACGGATATTGTAAACAATTCCAAATCTAGTTTTTCCATCCTTCTTTTCGGTTGGAGAAATAGCCTTTGTAAATCCAGCACCATCCACTAAAGTATTTTCACCTTTACTGTAAAGTCCATCAATAATAAATACATTGTCCTTCACCTTTTTATTTAAAGTAGCTAAGAACTTATCCTTGGTAAGTTTACCCGCCAAAACTTTAGGAGCAAGTTTTCTGGCTAGTTTCTCCACATCATCATTCTTACAATCAACAATATATACATCTGCTCTTTCGCCCCACATGTACTTGGTTTTATTCGCCTCATGGAATTGTTTTAAACCTACAGTATCCTTTACAGATTTGGTCCAAACATTTTGATCCATTAAGTTGAACAATAAAATGCCTTCGGTATATTCGTTCACCAGCATTTTAAAATCATAATTTTCAGCAGGTAATTGAGACTTTTTATAGTTCGTTAATTTGTTCGCTACAAAATCATCATACATCTTCTTTTTAAAGGTACAATAGTCAATTGGCTTGTCTCCTATTTTATCAGTTACTGAAGTAATGAGGTCATTACTTTTAACCTCACCGCCTTTAAAGGTAAACAAGGTGATATTAGAAAACTTCAATAAACTTGATTTGTCGAGATTGTTCTTATTTAAAGCGGCCGTTTCTTCTAGTTTTTTCAAAAAGTCTTTATTTTCAGCAAAGCTATATTCCTTCTTCAACTTGTTTACGAAGGCAGCTTTTACCATATCATACCTTTTACTTTTACCAAACTCTTTCTCGATAGCAGGTTTAGCCTGATCGAAAGTTCCTCCATTCTCTTTGGAAACCAACTTTACGATGTGAAAACCATATTGAGTTTCGAAAGGAGCGCTATAATCACCAGGATTTTTCAATCCGAATGAAGCGTCTTCGAATTCCTGAACCATTTGATTGATTCCGAATTGTTGTAATTCTCCACCGGTTGGGGCTGTTTTATAATCTTCGCTATAGGTTTTACAAACAGAAGCCCAGTCCTCTTTAGCATTTAGTTTTGAATAAGCCTCGTCTATACGAGATTTAGCAATTTTATAAGCATCTGTTTCAGTTTTATTGGCACGAATGAAAATATGCGCAACTTTAACTTTACCCCTTGCAGGGCGAATCTCATCTACTTTAATTAAATGATAACCCTGACCAGTTCTCACCGGCATAGAAACCTCACCTGCTTTAAGATTATAGGCAGCATTTTCAAGACCATAGTACAAGGTCATGGCAGAATAAAATCCTAATAAACCTCCATTTTTACCGGAAACCGTATCCTGAGAAGATTTTTTAGCAGCACCTTCAAAATCCTTTGATTTTAAAATATCCTTTCTAATTTTTAATGCATTGTTATAAGCAGCCAAAGTATCCGCTGGAGTAGGACATTCAGTCATTTTAATTAGAATATGACGGATTTTTAAATCACTTTTCGATCTATCATAAATTTCCTTTACAAACATCCCTTCGATTTCTTTATCTTTTAAATAGGGCATTGCTAATTGATCTACATAGCCATTTAGTTCATTTTTAAATGAAGCAATGGTATCCAATTTAAGGTCTTTGGCTTCTTTTACTTTCAGTTTAAATTTAATAAACAGATCCAAGTATTCATCTAAAGCCTCCTTGGTAACAGAGGTGCTGTTATTGTTTTTTTCGAAGATATACTTGAATTCAGACAAGGTAACCTTTTCATTTCCTACTGTCATTAAAACCGGATCGGTATTAGCCTGACCTTTTACAAAACTAAATAATGCAACAAATGCTGCAGAAACCAATAGCTATTTTTTCATAACTCTCTTCATGTGTTTAAATAATAACTCGTGTTCAATTTGGCACAAAAATATTTAATTCCTTATTAACCCAAAAAAATCATTTGTATTTCTTAGGGGGACGCTAATATACTGTTAAAGTTCCAATTACTTGAAGGATTCTCTTGTATAATTGGGAGCTTCGCGTGTAATGGTGATATGATGTGGATGACTTTCAACAACCCCGGCATTGGTGATTCTTATAAATTGAGCCTTTTTTAAATCTTCAATTGTTGCTGCGCCGCTATAACCCATTCCTGCTCTTAATCCTCCTATTAATTGATAGATTACTTCTCCCAAAGTCCCTTTAAAAGGCACCCTGCCCACAATTCCCTCTGGCACCAGCTTTTTATCGTCCGTGGTTTCAGCCTGAAAATAACGATCCTTGCTCCCTTTGCTCATGGCCTCAATGGATCCCATACCACGATAGGTTTTAAACTTACGACCCTCAAAAATGATGGTTTCTCCAGGAGACTCCTCAGTACCAGCAAACATAGAACCCATCATAATACTATCCGCACCAGCAGCAATTGCCTTTACAATATCCCCACTAAACCTGATCCCTCCATCGGCAATGACAGGAATATCGAAACCAGCTTTTTGTAAGCCACTTACTACATTCATC
>JBEIQI010000257.1:0-4263 GCA_040376605.1 Flavobacteriales bacterium
AATAATAGGATGGTTACAATGGTAAGTAATGATTTTTTCATAATGGGAATTTAACAGATCCAATAAAAGTATAAATAATATTGATATAACCAATGTGATAATGCGTATTTTTGGACCAGAGAAAAAAAATGAATTATTTACTTGTTGAAAATGTAACCAAGTCCTTTGGTATTAAGGAGGTTTTAAGAAACCTGACTTTTGGGATTGAGAAAGGGCAGAAGGTAGCCCTGGTGGCTCGTAATGGTACCGGAAAAACCACTTTACTTAAAATTATATCTGGCAAAGATACCCCTGATGAAGGAAAGGTGGTTACCCGTAATGGCATTCGAATAGGTTTTTTAGAGCAAGATCCGGCGTTCGATCCAAAACATACCGTTTGGCAAGCCATCTTTCAAAAATCATTACATATAAGCGATGTAATACATGAATATGAATCCGCTTTAAAAAAATTCGATACCGATAAAAGTGCCGAATCCGAAGAACGTTTGTCCAAAGCCATGCAGGATATGGATTTACATAGGGCCTGGGATGTGGAGGTAAGGGTGAATCAAATTTTAGGAAAACTAAAAATTTACGATACCGAGCAACCTGTTACCGAACTATCGGGAGGACAATTAAAAAGAGTTGCTTTAGCGGCGGTATTAATTGATGAGCCGGATATGGTGATTATGGATGAGCCCACCAACCACCTGGATGTGGAAATGATAGAATGGTTAGAAGATTATTTATCGGGCTCTAACATGACCTTGTTAATGGTTACCCACGACCGGTATTTTTTAGATAATGTATGTAGCGATGTATATGAATTGGATAACCAAAAAATTTACCAATACCATGGCGACTATGCTTATTTTTTAGAAAAAAAAGCGGAAAGAGAAGCAGCTGCCTTTAGCGAAGTTGATAAAGCACAAAATTTATATTTTAGAGAATTAGAATGGGTTCGCAAGCAACCCAAAGCCCGCACCACCAAGTCGAAGAGCAGGGTAGATGCCTTTGATGATATCAAAGAAAAAGCCTTTAGTTTAAAGAAGAAAAAAGAGATAGAGATTAATATGCGAATGAAGCATATGGGCAATAAAATTTTGGAACTCATTAATGTATCTAAATCTTTTGGCGAGAAAAAACTCATCGAAAAATTTACCTATTCGTTTAGAAAAGGAGAGAGGATAGGCATCGTGGGGAACAATGGAACAGGCAAATCTACTTTACTAAAAATGATTACCGGCAAGTTAGAGGTAGATATGGGTAAGGTGGTGGTAGGCGAAACTATTGAGTTTGGGAATTACAGTCAGGAAGGGATTGCTTTAAAAGAAGATAAAAGGGTGATTGAAGTAATAAGGGATATTGCGGAGGTTATAGATGTAGATAAAAGCGGTAAGGTAACGGCAGCACAAATGTTGCAGCGGTTCGATTTTTCGGCCGATATGCAATATAATTTTGTAAGCAAATTAAGCGGAGGAGAAAAACGGAGATTGTATTTGCTAACGGTATTGTTGCGCAATCCCAATTTTTTAATTCTGGATGAGCCTACCAATGATCTTGACATTATTACTTTAAACAAGCTGGAAGATTATTTAATGGATTTTCCGGGCTGTATTATTATTGTAAGTCACGATCGTTATTTTATGGATAAAATAGTGGATCAGATATTTGTATTCGAAGGCGATGGTAAGGTAAATATATTTGGAGGTAACTATACCGAGTACAGGATTAAGAAGCAGTTAGATGAGTTGGAGGCCAAAAATGTATTGAAACAGGATGCGCAGGATCAAAAAAAGGTGGAGGAAATAAAGATCAAAGCCGAAGAAAAAAAGAAGGTGAAATTTTCGTTTAAGGAGAAGCATGAGTTTGAGCAATTAGAAAAAGACTTGCCTTTGTTAGAAGAAGAAAAGAAAATGCTAACAGAGAAGTTGAGCTCCAATATCAGTCATGAAGAATTGATGAAAACTACGGAGCGATTAGGCGAGGTGGTTCAGCTGATTGATGATAAGACTGACCGTTGGTTGGTATTGAGTGAATACCAGGAATAGGTTTTAATTGCTATCTTAGGTGTAAGTTTTTACATGGCAAAAAAATACCTGGATAGATCTGTCTTTTTATTCGCACTGTT
This sequence comes from Flavobacteriales bacterium, assembly GCA_040376605.1. Taxonomy (GTDB): domain Bacteria; phylum Bacteroidota; class Bacteroidia; order CAIKAF01; family CAIKAF01; genus JANWKQ01. The sequence goes on from JBEIQI010000257.1 coordinate 2,111, forward strand.
TTTAATAAATGGTTTCTATGCCTATGCGCAGACCGGACTTCTTAGCCATCAACTTTATATCATCGATTCATCTACAGGTAAACCGGCACCATACGTAAGTATTTATAATTCAACGGCAACTTCCGGGGCGGTAACCAATATAGATGGTTACTGTTTGATATCCTATAAAACCAACCAGGATCAACTTATATTTTCCTGTATAGGTTTTAAATCAATGAAATTGCTCATGGTTGATCTATTAGAAATGGATACCCTTTATGTTGAGCCCCAGGAAATGATCATGAATGAGTATAGCGTAACTACCGAAGATGATGCATTGCTTAAATTGGTAAGTTCGTTAAAGCCGAAGGGGGCCAAACCCAGTACCTCAAAGACCTATTTTTTATTGGAGACCTACCGTAACGATGAGCAAATAGAAATGGTAGAAGTATATTTTAATGGAAAATACAATGGATATAAAATAGATCAACTGGGTTATAAAGAAGGACGCATTGCTTTGGGTATATATGATAATAGGGTATTCGCCAGTACCGAAGTATCCAAGGCTTTTTACGATTTCGATATCTTTCAGCCCAGCGACTTATTTCCAAGGAACCCATTGCAGTTTGATAAACCAGGATTGCGCAAGAATTATAAATTCAAACTCATACAAAAATATGTGGATGAGAAAGGTACAATGGTACATGCCATTAAATTTTTTCCTAAAAAAGATCAGTCCAATTTGTTCGAAGGGATTCTCTGGGTTGACTCGGCACAAGCTTTAATTCAGAAGATCCAGTTAAAGGGACGCTCTATGCAGGTTTATCCATTTTTGCCATTGTTTAGCGTCGATAGTTTGATGGGTGTAAATATGGAGATCAACGTTAATTTTAATGAGATGAATGGACAGCCGGTATTTAATAACCTCAACTTCAATTATTCTTTTGAGTATTTACCACGCAAAAAAAACCCTTATTTGGTTCGGTCCAATGCAGTTTTATATGCATACGATAAGACCCATCAATTTATCCTTCCTTTTTTCGATACACCATCAAGTTCTGATAATGATTATCGCCATATTAGTTCGGCGCCGTATAACCATCAATACTGGAAAGCTCATAATGAATTTAGGTTATATTCCGAAGACGATCATAACCAGGTTTTTTTCGAGAGAAAGGATATCATCAATAGTAAATCATTTTTTAGTGATTATTTTAACGATAACAAAGGTTTTTTTCAAGATCCATATTTATTTTGGAACAACCAACGAATTCGGTTCAGGCCACCCACAGGTGATACTTTGGAGAACAAGCCATTGTTGGGTTTACCGCCTTCGGGTAGTTATCATTTAGGGATACAATTGTATATGGATATCAATTTGATAAACGATTCGGTATATGTATATACATGTACTGTTTACGATCCATTTGCCACTTATTATTATTTTCCAATCGACGATTATGCTGATTGTTTTTTAAATATCTATTTCGATCTTGTAGAGATCTCCCGTCGCGAATTAGAAGCAGAGATCAAAAAGATTGGCAATGATGCCCTTGCCATCCAAAACTTGTATCTTAATAAGCAAAAGGAGTTTAAAGTGGAGGCGGATGTATTTTTTATGGAGGTAGAGCATGGCACCAATAAAGAGGGGATGATCAAGTGGAATAAATATGTGAAGGATAAACTTGGGATAGATAATGTGGCCTTGTTTCAATTATATCAATAGGAGATTTTTTTTTATGGCGGCCACGGGCAGATTCCGATAGTTATCGGGACTGCCGCTGTCCTTTTCGCTGTGGCCACTCGTCTGTATGTCACTAGGCTGGGTTCATAACTTAAATATTAATTTTGAACAGGATATTAACCCCAAAAATATCCGACAACAAACACCTCTTTCCATTTGTTGTCGTTTGTATTTCGTTTAAATCATTCAAAATCAAAAATCTAAATATTTAACCCAGGTTGATGGGCAGAAAAATTTTTATTAAATTAGTTGCTGATAATACTAGTTAGGCCTCATATTATAAATAAAAAGAATAATGAAATTCGGTAAGACAATCAAAATATTTCTAATCGCTGGTGACCCAAATGGTCGACTGAGCTGTGAACTTTCAAATTGGACTGGAAAAGCATATAAGATTCCAAGAATCAAAATAAAGGAGTGTACAGATCGC
>JBEIQI010000348.1:0-2339 GCA_040376605.1 Flavobacteriales bacterium
CGGTTCCTTTTTTGGCTTTTTCCACATCCCCTTTTCTTGGAAATCTAAATGAAGCTCCCCAATTCTCTACACCTACCACCGCAATTTTTTGTCCGTTTTTTTCCAACAGTACATTTGAATTGTTCAATAAATTCCAACCAATATCCTTATGCAATTGATACATGGCTTCCATATTAGCTATTTTAGCTTCGGCAGAGGGCCAGTTTTCATAATCCCCATAATCGTGATTTCCCAAGGTGCTATAAACACCCATCGGAGCTTTTAGTTGCTTAAAGGTATCTATAAACGGAAAAGCCTCTTCGGTTTTATTATTAACGATATCACCTGTAAAAAAAACAACGTCGGGATTTTCGCCCAAAGTAATTTTAATCGCCTCTTCTAGTTCATCATGTTTTAAAAAACTTCCTGTATGGATATCCGATAATTGAACAAATTTAAACCCATTAAATGCGTCCGGTAGATTTGGAAATTTTAAACTTATGCGATGTATTTTAAAATCGTAGGCCGTTTTAAATAAACCAAAAAGCATCGAACCCAAAGGAACAGCCATGATCACCAATCCTACATTGGCCAACATTTTTCTCCTACCTAAAGAAACTTCTGTTGAAGAGGGTTTGTTGATCTGATTGAAAATCAAACGGGCTAAATCCCCCATAAAAACCAATACCGCCGTTAACAAAACAGAAATAAAAAATATCATCACCAGGTTCATCACCAGGAGCTTGCCTGTTTTTCCCATCATCGGACTCAAAAATGAAAATACCACACATAGCAAAGGCAATAAAAACCAAACGACGGTAAATATTTTTAAGGCAGTAGATTTCTGTACAAAATGAACCCTAAAAACCCGATATAAATAAAATTCTAATCCAAAAAAAAGGAGAAAAAAGATGGCAAAACCAATCATCCTGTTCATACGATCCTACAATTTAGTTTTTACACTGTTCCATTTTTTCATTTGCCATTTGGTGGTTGCCGTACAAATATGATTTTTTTGTAGATCGTACACTTCGGTTTTTAATTCCACAAAAACAGATTCGTTGGTTTCTAATGGACCCTTTACTTGATTTTGAATAAAGTCTTCGCTTAGTTCATACTTTACCCTTACCGGCATTTTAGCTTGATAGAAATACTCCATCTTCATTTCCTGCATAATGAGTCGGTATTCTTTAAACCCCAACTTTCTAATCAAGGTTAACCCTGCAGTTAATTCAGATAAGGTAGCTAAACCACAAGCATGTAAACCCTTAAGATGATTGAGATTTTGGCGCATATAAGGCATTTCAATTTCAAAACCATCATCGGTTATTTCTACTATTTTAAATTTATGTGGACCATTAAATGGAATAAAACGACCAATAAACTTATTGAGTATCCATAATTGAAAGTTCGATTTTCGGGCTTTTTCTATTGCTGCGCTAAACTTATCCATCTTGAATATTTATGCAAACCTATTTAATTATTTGAAAGGGATTTCCCTTTTATCATTTTTTAATATGCCTTTAAATTAAGGCCCATGTAATTAAGCTAGCTGGGATAGCAGAATCTGATCATATTCAAACTAAAAATATTTCTCCCCAACATCATATATAAAATGATCAGCAGCCCCAAATTTATTGTGACTCCAATAATGACCTGTCCGAACAATGATAAGATTTTTCTTGGGGTTCACATAAATGTATTGCCCTAATAAACCCTCTGCATGATAGACCTCTTTTAAAACATAAACGATATACCATTTAGATGCAGGTTTGTTTTTCTTAGGATCAGCCTTAATGTTGCGAATATATATGGCTTGTTCACTATTAGGTGTCGTATTAATAAAATCAACTGCTTTTAAAGAATCTTTGAATGCATAACTATAGGCATTGCTCCACCATTGATTTTTATATCCTTCATTGTTAATCATGGTATCCACATGGGTTGATTGTGTTACCCATTGATCGGGTAATAAGTTTACTCCATCCCAAACACCGTCATTTAAGAACAGTCTTCCCAGCTTGGCATAATCTCTTGTAATGGCATTAATACAGCAGAATGCCCGAACCATGTTATGCTTTTTGCTATCAATATTCCAAGTAGCATTGGCTTCCATACCCAACGGCTCCCAAATTTTTTCCTGCATATAATCCTGTGTTTTTTTGCCGGTTGCCCTTTCTAAAATAATGGAGAGGATTTGGGTATTCACACTTTTATATTCAAAACTACCGGGATCTTTTTCAATTTTAATTCTTTTAATTAACGACCAAAGATTTGAACCGAATCCCATTTTTAAAACATCACTATTGGGATTGTAATAATCTTCGCTGCTTTTAATACCGCTCCGCATGTCCATTACC
>JBEIQI010000235.1:0-5007 GCA_040376605.1 Flavobacteriales bacterium
AGAGGCAGTCGTTAAAATTACATCATCATTTCCTCCACCGCCTCGTTGAATGGTATAAATTGATTTAATAAATGGCAAGTCCATATTGTCAGGAATACTTTCAAATACATCTTTAAAGTACGGGTGATCTTTATCAATTCTTGCCAATTTGGTATTATTGGTGTCAATACTTCCAAATCCATTTATTCCGCATGAATTAAAGAAGGTATTGTAGCTAGTCAGATTGGTTGAAGCGGATGGGATAACAAAAACGGAACCGCCTTTCTCAACAAACTTTTTTAATTCGCTGGATAACCCTCCGGATATTTCAACCAATTCATCCAATACAATAAAATGATACGTATTTAATGTGGAAAAATCCACTTGACCACCAACTACATTGGTCATATTAAAATAGTTGTCTCCGGTAAAAAGTTTATCAATATAATTGGTACTTCCGGTGCCTTTAATGTGCATGATATTTAACTTTTCGGGCAAATACATGCTAAAGAAAAATTCGTCATCAAATAAAATTTCTGCATCATCTATATAAATTCGGCCCCATTGAAACCCGGCTTTTCGAATAACAAAACTAATCAGTACATCTACAGAACCGTTTGCCGCAACACTATAGGCCACTGGAAGTTTATCTTCACCATTGATCTCGAAATTAATTACCTGATCCTTCAGTTCGATATTTGACTTATTATAAATTCGAACGTACATTTCAACAGGACTATTCATGGCTAGTTCAGGCGAAACTAACCAGCAACTATCGATATATAGGTTCCCCGTGTTATTGGGAATTAAAGGTAACAATTGGAAATAAGTACCTGAATCATCTTTAACTTCCTGCACATTCATGGTTGACTGTTGGAAATCAGAAATAATATAGGCTCTTTTTACAGGGGCATCCCCTTTTTGCAAAAGATCTCTCTGGCGTTGAATAATTTCGGAGAAGAGATGCGTAGATGAACTCGATTTGATTTCTTCCAATAGTTGCAAAGCTTCATCTTTTGTATAAAATAGTTGATGTCTACCTTCAAAATCCTGTGTTAAGATTTGGATTTTATCGGTGCCTGATGAAGCATTGATGATCTCACGAGCCATTTCGATGGCCATTTCCTGCAGTTGCCCATCTTCTCCCTGAGCTTGCATGCTAAATGAATTATCTATAAAAATGCTTATGGCTTTATCTCCTTTGATTCCCGAATCCATATTTTTCCCGGGAATAAAGGGTTGGGCGAATGCGAAAACCAAACAAGCAATGGTAAGTATTCTGGCGGCCAAAATGAGCCATTGACGGATTCGGCTTCGTTTTCTGGTTTCTAGTTGGATTGCTTGTAAAAAGCTAACATTACTAAAGTGGACCTTTTTATACCTCCTGAAATTAAAAAGATGGATGATAATAGGCACTGAGATGGCAAATAGGGCAAATAAAAAGGAGGGAAAAAGAAAACTCATGTTACCTACTTAACTATAAAACGAAGATAATATTATTTGCCCGCAATTCCATTAATTAGCGCAAATTACAGATAATTTTGAGAAGTAACTCCTGGTTATATCGGCATAAACATTAAAATAGTAAAAATAATGGCTAGGATTTGCACTATTAAATTGAATATGAATGCAGCCTTGCCCAAAGGATGAGCTCCTTTTTTTGTATAGTGTCCGGTTATAATTAAACCAATCAAAGATAATATTCCAGCAATAGCCAACGGAATGGCTGCCAAAAATCCAATAAAAAAACCACTAGGTATAGTAAACACTAATATGATTCCAACAATTAACGCCGCTTCGGCAATACTAGCGAATATCATTCCCGTAATCATACTTCCGGTAACTTCTGAATGATTCTTTTCATTTTGTTGATTGATGTTTTTTTGTTCTGGTTTATAAATTTCTCCATTTTTTAACTCAATATCTTTCACCTTTAAAATGGAGGTCTTATAGGTCGGACCATCTAAAAAATTATATTTCTTATAGGTAACTTCCTTATCTTTGATTTGAATTACAGAAATTTCCAGGGTTGTTCCATCCATTAAATGTAAAATATCACATTCACCCTTTTTGGTAATCTTATTTATAAAAGCTTTTTGGTGTTTTTTAGGAATTTCATTTTTTGTGAAATTGTTTTTTTAGTTACATGAATTATAGGATTAATATTATTCAATGCATCAATAACATGTATGGATTGTTTAGTTGGTATAATAATAGCTTCCTCATTTGAATATTTATTGACTCTAATATGCTTAGCGGTGCTGTGAGATTTATGTTGGTTCCTGTTTTTGGATGTTTCAATATAATAGCCTTTGCGATATTTTCTTTTTTCAAAATGCAGACCGCATGAGCTAAAATATAAGCCAATGATTATTATAGCGAGTACGTAAAAGGGGATTTTGGAGATGCTTCTAGGGAATTTTTTTTTTCATAAGGAATAAGTTTGGTTATTAAGATTGAAATTAATCAATTTTTTAAAAAGCAATTTAGTTGGTAAAACGATCAGCACATACAGAACTGGCAAATGCGTCGGGTTTTGCCACAAAAGAATAGCCCATACTTTGAATATAACCCATGGCTTCTTTTAGTGAAGCATTACTTGGGTATCTGGGATCTTTATTAATGTCAGCGTGCACTTCCATGGGTACATTCAGTTTTTTTAAAACAGGCTCTAGGGCAAAGGCCGTTTCAACACTAAATCCAATCTCCATCAACATGCGTTCCTTTAAAGCTATTTTTCTTTTTTCCTTATGTTTATTGATAAACATGCAGCCTCCGTTTCCAATGATAACGAATACAATGGCTGTGGCAAATTGAACATCATTACCATATACCATAGAATCTGTGCCTATACAAACTTTAATTGGATAGCCGGTGGCTAATAATTCTTTTAGTTTGATTTCTACGGCTTCATTAATGGGTTCCAGAATGGAGGAACCATAAAAGGTTTTCCACATGATTTGTCGATTTGGTCTTATAAATATACGAATAATGAATAAGAAATTACGCTTCATATAATGACTTATCCTTTAGTTTTTAACAGTAAATACAATTGGTTAATTAATTTTTTTATGAACTACCAGTTCATGCTTTAAGTACTTAATTTTCAACGAATGAGGTGGAGTATGGATTCGTTTTATACATTTACATTAAATATTCAGTTGATGAAAAATCCACCATATCATCCCTGGCATCATATCAGTAACGAGGGAATGCCTGAAGGTTTATACAAAGCAATTATTGAAATTCCCATTGGGAGTAAAGTAAAATATGAACTGGATAAGGAAACGGGCTTATTGCGTTTAGATAGGGTTTTGTATTCTTCTTTTCATTATCCAGTAAATTATGGATTTATTCCACAAACCTTAGATTGTGATGGTGATCCGTTGGATATTTTAGTGATTTGTCAAGAACCCATTCAGTCGCTAGCTTTGGTAGAAGCTAAAATAATTGGAGTTATGAATATGGTGGATGGTGGCGACAATGATGATAAAATTATTGCCGTGGCCAATAAAGATATTTCTGTTAGCTATATTGATTCGTTGGAGCAATTGCCTCCTCATTGGCAGGTAGAGGTGAGGAATTTTTTCGAAAATTATAAGGTTCTGGAAAACAAAAAGACACTAATTGAAAACTTTCAGGATAAGAAGAGGGCTATAGAAATCATTCATGAATCACGTCAGAGATTTATTAAGAAGTATGGTTATTAAAAAGATTAAATTGTTCACTGCTTTTTCAACGGTATTCAAAAATCCTGGATTTAAATAAATTGATTGGTTGCTAAAGTTTTACAACCGAATTAGTTCAATCTCGTCTTTAAAGATTCGAAAGTAATTTCTTGTTTAAATTTAATTATCCTTAATGCACAGGAAAAATAGCCTATTCAGATTTAATTCCAGGTTGCCAAGTAAGGGTTTCCCAACAGATCATCATAGGCGATAGTAACTTTGCTTAATTGGCTCAATTCGGCAGGATTGCTTAATGTATAATTATAGAAGCCTTCACTAGCAGTTAGCCTAGGTGTTGAGAAAAATTGATTAAAGTTTGTATCTGTAAACTGAATCATGACATTTGATATCACCATATTGGGGTCGATTGGACTACCATTTGGGAGTTTATAGTCTAAAGAAACTGAAGTAATTTGGTTCGCACCATTCACTGTTAAAGTGGGTGAAACGATAAACAAGTTGTACTTAGCATCAATATTAGAGTATTCGAATGTATGTAACTCTGCACCATTGATAGCCAAAGTGTAAACACCGGCCTTAAAAGGTGCAAATGAAGGACGAGCAAACAATGTTGTTGTGCCACTTTCACTACCGCCATTCAATTGAAACCAGAATAAACTAATATCTGAATAGGGATCTCCAGCCGGACCGGATAAGGCAATATTAGTATCAATAATATTGAGATTGTATCCGCCAATTACTTGCAACTGGTAATTAACATTATATGTTGAGGAATCATAAAGGTTTGGCGGAGTAGAGTTGATACCATAATGACCCATGTCAATATAAAATCTTGTTGTTACAAACACTTCTTCATGGCCGATAAAATCCATTATTCCATTATTGTCAGTGTCCATGTTTTTTGCAAGGGATTCAAAGTAGGCATCTACATCTCTAAAACCTTGTAAGGCAGCCTCACTGATAATAATTTCGTTACCAAATGGGTCATGTGAAGGTATAACATGATTGCCAACCATTGTTAAGGTTGATAAATCAATCACTGTGTTTTCTCCATTCGATAAATTTCCTAAAGGCAATAAATTCAAATCATTTATTGTGAGATTTCCCACATATTCGTAATTAGAGGTAAGAAAAATAAGTGCAGCGGCTGTTCCAATATTTGCGCCAACTTCAAATTGTCCCTCTTGCATATCAACTACTTCAAATATAACACCATTGTGAGCCGAAGGCGGACTGAATAACAATACTTTTGCAACATCATCAAGATGAAAGCTATCTGTTTCATTCACTGTGCTGCCTTTTTTGGGGATAGTACCTTTAATGAGCACCCCATTTTGCT
>JBEIQI010000327.1:0-2756 GCA_040376605.1 Flavobacteriales bacterium
GCAGCAACTTTAGCATCTTCATTATTGATACCCGTTAACAATTCACGAATCGATTGGGTTTGGAGATTGTTATAAAGTGAATCGGATTCTGTAGTTTTCATGAGTTCAATTAAAAAGGTCCTAATATACAGGCCAATATACCTAGGTTTATGGGACCTTCGATGGTGGCTATGATATTGTTATTATTGGGCGAACTGCCCATATAAATAGTTCCTCCCTGAATGGTAAATAAAGCATCAAAATAACTGGTTGAGTTCCCTTTATAAACGGTATTACCATCAACAGTATAAAGAAGTTCGGTATAAAAATTAGAATTGCCCAAATAGACTTTACCATCTTCGATGGTATAACGGCAATCCTGAATAGTGGTATTGTTTCCTCTATAAATTTTATCCTCGGTAATGGTATATTCAATATCGAAATAACTGGTTGAATTACCTAAATAGACTTTGGAATCGTTAATGGTATAGGATATATCCGAAAAACTTCTGGAGTTGCCCCGGTAAATTTTTACTTGTGCCTGAATGGTCAAGTTAAATAATAGCACCCCAAAGAGTATGATCTTTTTCATGCAGAAAAACTAAATACTTACATCACTGGTTGACGTAGGTACCGGATTAACACAAAGCACCGCAATTTGAGGATCGTTATTTAAAACTTGCACCTCATCGTTACCAAAAATATAATCCATTAATCCTTCGTTATCCGAATGAGATGAAATAACAATAAGGTCTCCATCGATATGGGCTGAATATTTAATTAGCTGCTTAGCAAACGATCCTTTACCATCTTCTTTTACATGTTCAAATGGAATATTGTTTTCGCTGATAAACTCCTCAATCATTTTTAAATTCGTTGCAATCCGATTCATAACAAATTGATCGGTACTATGTGCTTCGAAAATATAAATGGTGCTTTTAAAATATTTAGCTAATGAAATGGCAGCAGCAATTTTGTTTCTGCCTTTGATATTTCCATCCACGGGAACTACAATTCGTTTATACCCATCCGCATCTATTTTACGTCTTTGCACCACTACAAATGGAGCATTGGAGGAGGTGATTACCTTTAATGCATTGGCTCCTACAATATGCTGAAAGCCATGTACCCCATGGGTTCCCATTACCGCTAAACTTGCACCGGATGAATCAACATAAGCTCCTATATTGGTAAAAATGCTGCCTTCTTCGAAATGATAGGTTGTTTTAACTCCAAATTCTTTTAGGTTTTTATCAGCAACTTCCTGCAAAGCTCCTTCTAATCCTAAGGCTTCTTTTCCTATTTTCTTCAGCAAACTATTGGTATCGCTGTTTTTAATATGTAATAACCTTACTTCATCTTCGCTTTGTCCTGCAATTTTAGATGCATGTATTAATGCGGTTTCTGATTGATTGGTAAAATCGAAGGGAACGATGATTAAATCTTTTCTTCCTTTTACTAGCATGATATTGGTTGTATTTTAGAGTTGATCAAAGGTAATGAATTTGGCATCAATTAGCATTCAACAGGGGGCGGATTTCGTTAATGTATGCTAAGTCTGCCAGGGGTGGAAGCGGTATCGGCCGCGATCCCTGGCCAAAGGGAAGGTTTCAAGGCCATTTAGCGGACGACCCGGCCCCGACTTGGTTAGGCTTTGTGCTGGGGAGAAGGATGGGGGCAGCCCAATTTTAAAAATCCTTGTTATCTTAGCCGTTTATTTAATAAATCAATGAAGAAATTTTACCTGATCAGCCTCATCGTTTTTATTTCTTATGGTTCGGCCTTTGCTTTTACAGATGGTGACAGTACCAAGAAATGTGTAAGAGCATGGAAAGAAAATCACTATATGGATGTGTCGATGGCATTGGGCGAAAATGTTCTTCTCAACTCCATACAATGGGATAAATTATTTCCGATAGCCCTTAAAAAAAGAATTAAGCTGGGCTTTGGGGCACGCATGAATGTGATGAATTATTGGAACAAAGATTTTTTTACGGCCCCTGCTCAAAAAGTAGATGTTGCGGGTTTCGATACCCTTAGAATGCAACATCAAACCGCTTATTTTTTAAACCTTCAGTTTTTGGCAGAGGTTTCTCTTTTAAAATGGTGGGATATTGGTATGAATATCGATTTAGTAGGGGTTTCCTGGGGACCTTCCACCAGTTCATTATATTATTCCTATGCTACCGGTGATAGTGCCAGTGCCCAAAATGCTAGTCCGGAAAATTTGAATTTAATGCTTTTTGGGAAAAACGATTTTGGGAACTTAAACTCTCAGTTTTATTTCAGGTTTTGGCCTAGCAGTAACGTGAGTATTAAAGCCGGTATGAGTTTAGCAACCCTTACTAACCTAAGCGAAAATCCATTGAATAATGGAAATTCAAGATTTCATGCCGGAAGTTATATGGGTTTTTTATCTTTGTGCTGGACACCCGGCCGAAACGAATGGGTTTCTTGTAAAAAGAAAACAACCACCATTACACCGAGTTTTTAATTTGTATAAATGTTAACATCATAAAAATGAAAAAAACCATTTTTTTTATTGCTTGCGTAGGCGTATTAGCTTCTTGTGGATCTAAAAAAGGATCAGAAACTAGTGCTGATACCGATTCAACCAAAACCACCTTACAATATTTTGGTGATACCATTACCGAAGAAAATGCCATGCCCGGAAAAGATTTAATGGCTTTTATGGCTGATAAAGATAGCGCTGAAGTGAAGTTTACTGCTACTATTGCCGAGGTTTGCCAGAAAAAAGGTTGTTGGATGGATGTGGA
>JBEIQI010000022.1:0-20895 GCA_040376605.1 Flavobacteriales bacterium
AAGTTAACAATTTGAGTGTCCATAGAAGCTAGGTTTAAGCCAGCAAATGTTTGACTTCCTAAAACAGTTCCATTGTGGTAAAGTGTAACATAGGGATTGTTGATGGTTGTAGTTCCAATGTTTCTTAAAAGGGCTTTTACATTTACTTGTGAACCTGCAAGTCCGCCGGGAAGGGTTAAATAACTTATCACCACATCATTGGTAGTAGGCGTATTAGCCGTATGGGTAACAGAAAAATCATCAATATAAAATTGAGAGTTTTGAATGGGGAAAATATCTAATGAAGCAATACCCAAACTGGTATTATGGAATGTTCCCATATCCATGCCATCAATATTTACGTTCCATTTACTATTATTTAATTCAACAGAAATAATGATATGCGACCAAGCACCCATGGTATAGGTTGTTGAAAATGACAAACCATTTTGGTTTATTACATCAAGGCTACCATCTGCGTTAAAATTCCAATCACTATTCCACACTTGGCCAACGGTGGTGTTTTGTTGAAAATTGAAATAGGCATTTTTACCGCTGTTTACTAACATCCAGAAATCCATTACAAAGGTTCCGGTAGTTCGTTGCCCACCAAATGGTAATATTAAATCTACTGGACCACCTGTGGCGGCAACGGATGAAAAATATACGGAATTAGTCCCTCCATGCGCCATGGCGTTGGATACCAAAGGGTCTTCGGAGTTTGCTTCTGTTCCACTCCAAGTGGTCCAGTTGGGAGAATTGTCGGCCAGATATGATCCGGCAGAATACGATTCAAAATCATCCGTAAAGGAGAATTGTGCATGGGCACCGCTTATTAAAGCAGCACCAATAATTAGCGTAAGGAGTTTTTTCATGGTGTTTAATTTAATGTTACTAAGTTAATTAATCTCACAATGGGAAAATGATTATGGGCTGTTTTTCACATCTTCTAATGCGCTTGATACAAAAAAAATGAGGCCTCAAGGCCCCATTTTAGCAAATTCGTTTTTTTTATTGTACAGTAAAGTCAACAGATTTTACTTCTTTACCTGAATATGCGTCAAACATTCTTAAAGAATATTTACCTGCTTCAGATGGAGCAGTAAACTTCATAGTTCCTTTGCTTCTTTTATCCATATAATCATAAGCAACATCTACTTTATCATTTTCAGTTGCTGAGCCATGTTTGGTAGCTGCAGGCACCAAGCCAATCCAAGCCTTAGCTTCCCAAGCTGGATTTGCTTTAAAGCTGATATTGATTTGTTCACCCTGAGCAAATGATTTTTTCTCAATAGTGATATCGGCTTTTGTATTGGCAACTCCTTTTACTGAAAAAGTTACAGAGGCTACTTCAACACCATTATTATCAGTACTATTTAATCTAAAATCATACTTACCTGTATCTGCCGGAGCAACAAAACTCATGATTCCTGAAGTTTTATCACCCAGGTATTGATAGGTTAAATCATTTTCATCATTTTTTGATTCATTACCATGTTCAACTCCAGCAGGGATTAATCCAATCCATGCATTTTCTCCGATAGTGCCTTCGGCTTTAAATTCAATGGTAATTTCTTCACCTGGTTCAACTTCTGTTTTAGACAGAGAAACAGTTCCGGTCATAGGAACTTCTTTTTTTACTTCTTCTTTTGCAGTGGTGTCTTTGGTATTGTCTTTAGATTCTGCTCCTCCTTTTTTACCGCATCCAACGCTAAGGAAAATGGCTAATGCACTGGCAAATAATAATGTTTTTTTCATATGATAAATTTTGAGTTGAGCCAAGTTAAACAAAATCTTTTGCTTTAGATATGGCATTTGGGATTCCCGCAGGATTTTTTCCTCCGGCAGTTGCAAAATATGGTTGGCCACCTCCACCACCTTGGATTTCCTTAGCTAAATCATTTACAATGTTTTTGGCATTCATCCCTTTAATCACCAAGCTATCACTCAACATTACCGTTAATCCTGCCTTATCTCCTTGAATATTTCCTAAAACAATAAACAAATCGTTTAACTCACCTCTTAATTCGTAAGCAATATTTTTAATAGCATCATTATCCAAATCAACTACCTCCGATAAAAAATTAATGCCATTAATGTTTTGCATTTTATTTTTTAGTTCGGATTTAACCTGCTTAGTTTGGGCCGACTTAAATTTATCCAGTTCTTTTTTTAGCTGATCATTTTCTTGTAATAAATTTTCAGCTCCTTTGATAGGATCTTTGCTGTTTTTTAATAGATCTTTCAATTGATCCAATACACCTAACTCCGTATTGATATATTCTTCGGCCTTGTCTGCAGTAATTGCTTCTATTCTTCTAACGCCGGCGGCTACGGAACTTTCCGAAATGATTTTAAACAAACCAATATTTCCCGTAGCAGTCACGTGGCATCCACCACATAGCTCCACTGAATAATTTTTATCGAAGGTAATTACCCTTACAAACTCTCCATATTTTTCTCCAAAAAGGGCCATTGCTCCATAGGAGGTAGCTTCCTTAAATGGCACATTTCGTTTTTCGTCGAGCTGAATATTTTCTCTAATTTTTTGGTTGACCAGTTGTTCTATTTTACCTAATTCATCCTCACCAATTTTACTATGATGCGAAAAATCGAAACGTAAATAATCGGAGTTTACCAATGAACCTCTTTGCTCTACATGTGTTCCAAGAACTTTTCTTAAAGCGGCATGAAGCAGATGTGTTGCACTATGGTTATTGGTGGTAAGGCCTCTTCCTTTTTCATCAATATGGGCTGTAAAGTCAGCTTCAGGATTTTCGGGAAGCTGATCAGCAATATGAATGATTAATTCATTTTCCTTAATCGTATCCTTTATAAATATTTTTTCGTTGGCAGATTGTATGTATCCACGATCGCCTACCTGACCTCCACTTTCTGCATAGAACGGAGTTTTATTTAAAACGATTTGAAAAACATCTTTACCCTTTTGATTTACTTTTCTGTACTTCGATATTTTACTGAGAGTAGTTGTTTCATCATATCCTATAAACTCCACCTTGGGGATAGACATTAACTCCACCCAATCGCCGGCTGTAATTTTACCGGCAGCCTTGCTTCTTTCTTTTTGGGCTTTTAAGTTTTCTTCAAATCCTTTTTCATCCACACTAAGCCCTTGTTCACTAGCAATTAATCTGGTTAAGTCTGCCGGGAAACCAAATGTATCGTATAATTCAAATACCTGAGCTCCCGGAATTTCTTTTCCATTTAAATGGGTGGTAATTTCATGCAAGCGATGTAATCCCATTTCAAGAGTCCTTAAAAAAGAAAGTTCTTCCTCTAAAATTACTTTGGTAATAAATTCACGTTGGGCATGAATTTCTGTAAAAGTATCCCCCAACGTTCCGTCTAATTCTTCCACCAAAATATTCATAAATGGTTTTTTCATACCCAGGAATGAATAACCATATCGAATAGCTCTTCTTAAAATTCTGCGAATTACATAACCGGCTCCTGTATTGGAAGGAAGCTGTCCATCTGCAATGGCAATACCCACCGCACGGAGATGATCCGAAATTACACGGATAGCAATGTCTGCCTTCACATCCTTGCCATAAACATGCCCGCTTAATTCTTCAATTTTATAAATGATGGGAGTAAATACATCGGTATCGTAATTACTGGTTTTACCTTGTAATACCATACATAATCTTTCAAAGCCCATTCCGGTATCCACATGTTGCATAGGGAGTTTCACCAAACTTCCATCAGCCTTTCTTTCGAATTCCATAAACACATTGTTCCAGATTTCGATAACCTGTGGATGATCATTATTAACTAATTCTTTTCCGCTAATGAGATTCTTTTCAGATTCGGATCGGATATCTACATGTATTTCGCTACAAGGTCCGCATGGGCCTATTTCGCCCATTTCCCAGAAATTATCTTTTTTATTACCCATGAGAATTCTATCCTCGGCAATAAATTGTTTCCAGGTATCATATGCTTCCTGATCGAAGGGTACCCCATCCGCTTCACTTCCTTCAAACACGGTTACATATAATTTATCCTTATCAATCTTATATACTTCGGTTAATAACTCCCAGGCCCAGGTAATGGCTTCTTTTTTAAAATAATCTCCAAAGCTCCAATTCCCCAGCATTTCGAACATGGTATGGTGGTAAGTATCCTTTCCTACATCTTCCAGGTCATTATGTTTACCACTCACCCTTAAACATTTTTGGGTATCAGCAATTCTGGAATATTTAATGGGGGCATTTCCTAAGAAAATATCTTTAAAAGGAGCCATTCCTGAATTGTTAAACATCAGGCTAGGGTCGTTCTTTATTACCATCGGAGCCGATGATACAATTTCGTGTCCTTTACTTTTAAAGAATTCTAAAAAGGTAGCTCTTATTTGTTTTGCATTCATTTGTTCTTTCTTTTTGGGCGCCCTATCCTGCTTTTCGCTATACTCCTCGTACTCGAGCAGTGCAGGCTCGGTAATGCGGGGTGCCGCTTCAATCAGGGGCGCATAAGGTGCAAAATTAAGATTTTTCGCGGAAAGTGGATATATGTATAATGCGCTCAAAGCGGCAGGTTTAAACCTGCCGCTTTGAGCGCATTATATCACATTTATTTTTTAACTTGAATGTTCAATATGGGTCAATCAAATGTTCGGGTTTTCATTCATTCTTTGTGGACAAAGAAGTTCAGGGAGCCTCTAATACTTCCTTCTTTCGAAGAAAAACTATACGCGTTTATAAAAGAAGATTTTAAAAAGTGCGACTCGAATGTTCTTGCAATTAATGGAATGCCGAATCATATTCATATACTTTATTGGTTGCATCAATCACATTCTATTGCTTCTGTTATTAAGCATGTTAAAGGAGCAAGCTCTTTTTGGATCAATCAACAGAAATTTATGGATACTAAATTTGCCTGGGAAGGTGGATTTAGTGCGTTATCGATTCAATATAACGATTATGAAAGAGTGGTAGATTATATTAATAATCAGAAAACACATCATTCAAATAAAAATTTTATTACTGGGTTGGAAGATCTCTAACTAGCTCCGACTGACAGCTGTACCCCAGAGCATGGAGCCAAAGAAATGCTTAGGCATGCAGCTATGAGGGCAGGAATAGCCTGCAGGAATTAGCATTTATTAGCGACAGGCGAGGAGCACTGCAAAAGGCGGGAATAAGCTTCTCATAAAATCCTATTTACAAGAAGCCATTGTTTCGGTATTAGTTTGTAATGCAGGGCTTACATAGGGGATACCTAATCCCATCCCTCTTACAATGAGCAAAATTCCTACAAATCCCACCAGATATGGAATCATTTTGCGGGATTTCGATTTAAAATTGGGGGTAATCATTTGCCAGGCGGAGCTTAAAACCAACATTAACGGCCAAGTACCCAAACCAAAGAAGAGCATATAGAGGCCACCTTCAAAATAGGTTGAGGCTGTAATCGCTCCTGCAACGGCCATATAAACCATACCACAGGGTAACAATCCATTAAGCACTCCGATTAAAAAAATAGATCCAAAACTTTTGCGTTTAAAAAGCGATCCCATTTTATTTTTAATAAAACTTACCAGAGAATTGGATCTCATTATTTTCCAATTTTCCGGGTTGGTTTTTGGGATAAATACCCAAATAAGAATAATTACACCCGAAATGATGGAGACCCATTGTTGAATGCCTCCCCAATAAAATCCACTTCCAATAACGCCAGCGATAATTCCAATACTTATATAAGAAAGGGTTCTGCCTACATTATAAATAATTCTGGAGGCTAATTCGGTACTAAAGTTTTTACGAATAATGGGAGTGGCCAGGGCAATAGGACCACACATACCAATGCAATGCAGGCTGCTAAAAATTCCTAATGCAAAGGCCGTTAAGTAAATCATCTATTGTATAAAAATAGTTTCTTCGTTATAATATTCTTTAGATTGATCTTTCCAATCTACTTTAAGAATCCACTTGCCGGGTTTAATATTTGTTTTTTCAATCCATTGGATTCCGTCTTCTCCAGGATTAATTTCGGTTTGAAAATCAAGGCCGGATTGTGAAGGTCTGAAGAAAGAAATTTTACCTGATATTTCCTGATGATTTGTTAATACAGAAAAATCAAGCTTTACTTTATTTTCAACCAGGTTGTCTTCGAACCTTGGTTTTTTTTCTAAAGCTTTAAAGTTATTTTCTTTATCAATGGTTCCCTGATAAGCAATTTCCTGTTCGTAGTAATCGGTTGCTACCAGTTGAATATCGGTTTGTTTCATGCATATATAAACCATAAAACCTATACCCACTATAAAAGCGGACAATGCAACGATAATTTTAGTTCCCCAATTCATAGTTAAATGTTTTTTTAGTTATACGTAACGGGACCCACAAAACTTGCTTTTACCCGATCCACTCTTTTGTTTTGATCCAAAATATCAATGGTAATACTTGTTTTGAGTCCTTTTAATTCTTCTTTAGGTAATTCAACAATAAATACCCCTTCTTTTTTTGATTGTCCATCCAAATGAAAGTCGGAAGTTCCAATTAATTTAATGCTGCCTTTTGAGTTCACTAATTTAAATTCTAAATCCTGGGCATCGTAGGTTTTATTTACCACCTGAATGTTGTACATATTGGTATAGTTACCCAATTTGGTTTTTTTATACAATTGTCCGGGTACTCTTAGAATGGTAGTTTCAATATTGGATCGTGTAAATATTAAGGTGAGGAATACGCCAATAAGAATGGTAAGTACACTAGAGTAGGCAATGGTTCTAGCATTAATCAGCTTTGATTTAATACCTGTCCGAAGCTCATTTAAAGAGGCATACCGAATAAGTCCTTTGGGTTTATGTACCTTTTCCATTACTTCATCGCAAGCATCAATACATGCCGTACAATTAACACATTCCATTTGGGCCCCGTCTCTAATATCAATACCGGTAGGACATACATGAACACATAAAGCACAATCAACACAATCTCCTTTTTTCTCTTGAACTTCAGCCTTTTTTAGTTTACCTCTGGGTTCGCCTCTATTGTAATCATAGGCAATAAGGGAAGTTTCTTTACTAACCAACACCCCTTGTAGTCTTCCATAAGGACAAATTACGGTGCAGGCAACTTCTCTAACAATGGTAAATACTAAATAAAATATGGTGGAGAATCCAATGAGTCCTAAAAATCCAGCCAGGTTTTCATTAGGATCATGGGTGATTATTTCGAAAGTGGCATCTATTCCAATTAAATAGGCCATAACGGTATGGGCAATAATTACTGATATGAGAATAAAAATAAAATGCTTTAACGTCTTTCTCCAGACATAATTAAAATCTTTGGGGCCCTTATTTAATTTCATCTGCTTGTGATAATCCCCTTCGATCAAATATTCTATTTTGCGGAATACCATTTCCATAAATAAGGTTTGTGGACAAGCCCAACCGCACCATACGCGGCCAAATGCCACGGTAAATAGAATAACAAATACAAAGAATATTAACAAAAGGAAGATCAACAAAGAAGTATCCTGTGGCCAAAAAATGCTGCCTAAAATAATGAACTTTCTTTCGAAGATATTGAGCATTAAAAAGGAATGCCCATTCACCTTAATAAAAGGAATACCAATTAATACAAGGAGAAAAAATGATGTAATCCATGCTCTGTATTTATGAAATCGGCCATGCGGTTTTTTTGCATAAATCCATTTTCTTTTATTGTTGTCATCTACATTAGGTAAATGATTTCTAAAGGATTGCAGGTCAACATCTATATCTTTCGAGTCCATATTATTTTATAGGCTGCACAGCAACCATTGAGTCCACTTTTAATGAATCTGTTTTTGTAGCCGTGCTATCTGAATTGGTTTTATCTCCGGTCCATAATTCACCTTGTGGAGCTTTACCGCCTGCAGGATTAGTGCCTTGTAGAGATAATACAAAACTAGAAACTTGCTGAATTTGTAATGGATTTAATTTATCCCCCCAGCCTGGCATACCTTTTTCGATAAATCCAGTTTTTACAGTCAAGAAAACATTTTTTATTCCACCGCCATGTATCCAGAATTCATCTGTTAAGTTTGGTCCAGAATCACCTCCTCCATGGTCTTTATGGCAGGTAGCACAATTATCGATAAATAATTTTTTCCCTTGTGCCAATTCTGTTTCATCTGTTGCCAAAACAACATTGTTTTCGTCGATGGAATTAGAGAATAATTTATTTCTCTCTTCTTTTTCTTTCTTTGCTTTATCTAATTGCATCTGGTATTCCTGGTATTGATCAGGACCAGCTTTAAGCACCATATAATAGGTCCAATAGGACACAGCAAATATTACAGTTACTAAGAAAAATGCTTGCAACCACGGTGGCATTCCATTTTTTAGTTCCACAATTCCATCATATTCATGGTCATCCATAATTAATTCGCCTTCCATTTCCATTGGTTTAAGACCAACAAATCTTTCAAAGAATCTCTCCATCCAAGTAGGTTCATCTAAAATAGCCTTAGGATCATTATTGGCAATTTGTTTTTGCAAACGTTTCATTTGATTACGCATTACCATCAGCTGATAAATGATCAGGAAGCTAACAATAAACACCAACAGCATGGTAGCAATGATGGTTAAGTCCTGTAAACTAAATCCAGGTTTTGCAGGCGCAGCAGTGGTTGCGGCAACTTCGGTGGTTCCTTGAGTAAATGCTATTGCAGTGCTTAGGAACGAAATGATGAATAAAACTACCCTCTGTTTCATAGGTCAAAATTTTGGTCATTGTTATCGATAGGAATGTTTTTCATTTGCTGAATAAACTTTTTGTCGGCCTTAAAAACCCAGATGAGTAATCCAAGGAAGAATAGAAAAAATATCAGGAATGAGATCACTGGGAATATGGATATATTCGGAATGGCTCTGGCTACTTCTTTATACATATCAATAATATTATTCGGTTATTTTTTTAGTTTCAACTACTGCTATTTTGGGTAGATATTGTAAACTGGTGGTATCACCCTTAATATCTTTACCAAGTCTTTGCAAGTAAGCAATCAGTGCGATAATTTCCCGATCCGGAGCTACTTCAATTTCATCTTTCTTCAGGTCGTTCGCGATATCAGTGGCTTGACGCATGAGATCCTTATTGGCAATTAAATGATAGTCTTTTGGATATGGAACTCCAAAACCTGTCATCACTCTAATTTTCTTAGAAGTAGAACTGGTATCCAAACTATTTTCGGCTAACCAAGGATAAGCTGGCATTAAAGATCCCGTTGAAACATCTGCAGGAGCTATCATATGTCGGAAATGCCATGAATTAGGTTTCTTTAAATTACCTACCCCTTCTCGGGCTAAATCAGGTCCGGTTCTTTTTGATCCCCATAAGAATGGATGATCATAAACGAATTCACCCGCTTTGGAATATTCTCCAAATCTTTCGGTTTCGAAACGGAATGGCCTGATCATTTGTGAATGACAAACACTACAACCCTCTCGAATATAAATATCTCTTCCTTGAATTTCTAATGCGGTGTATGGCTTAACAGATGAGATAGTAGGAATGTTTGATTTAATCATGAAGGTGGGGATAAGTTCCATGATACCTCCAATTAAAATGGCTACCAAAACTAATACTGTAAACATAACAGGTTTTCTTTCCCAGATTCTATGCCAGTATTCTTTTACCCCGCTTGTATGTGCTTTAATGAGGGCAGGTGCTTCAGCATCTTCATTGGCCAAGAAGTTCCCCGCTTTGGCAGTTTTTATAAGATTATAAATCATTATAAATACTCCACTTAGGTATAAGGTTCCACCAACACCTCTGAGTATATAGAAGATTTTTAATTGAGTTACTGTAGATAAAAAGTTAGGGTACATTAAGTTACCATCGGCATTAAATTCTTTCCACATTAAACTTTGAGTTAATGCTGCCACATACATAGGTAATGCATAAACAATAATACCTAAGGTACCTACCCAGAAGTGAGCATTCGCTAATTTTTTAGAGAATAATTGCGTTCTCCACATTTTTGGAACCAGGTAATATAAAATGGCGAAGGTTAAGAATCCATTCCATCCTAATGCTCCCACGTGAACGTGTGCAACAATCCAATCGGTAAAGTGGGCAATGGCATTTACACTTTTTAATGATAACATCGGACCTTCCAAAGTGGCCATACCGTATGCGGTTAAGGCAACCACAAAGAATTTTAAGATAGGTTCATCCCTTACTCTATCCCAGGCACCTCTCATGGTAAGTAAACCATTTACCATACCTCCCCAAGATGGAGCAATCAACATAATAGAAAATACCACTCCTAAAGCTTGTGCCCAATTTGGTAAGGCAGTATATAATAAGTGGTGAGGACCTGCCCAGATATAAAGAAATATCAATGCCCAAAAGTGAACAATAGAAAGTTTGTAGGAATAAACCGGGCGATTAACCGCCTTCACTAGGAAATAATACATTAAACCTAGATAGGGAGTCGTTAAGAAAAATGCTACCGCGTTATGTCCGTACCACCATTGCACCAAAGCATCCTGCACACCTGCATAGGCCGAATAACTTTTTAAGAATGAAACCGGAACTTCAATACTATTTACAATATGAAGAACAGCTACCGTTACAAAGGAGGCTATGTAAAACCAAATAGCCACATACATATGTTTAACCCTACGCTTAATGATAGTACCTATCATGTTTACTCCAAATGCCACCCATACTAAGGCAATTAAAATATCGATAGGCCACTCTAATTCCGCATATTCCTTTCCGGTAGTCATACCAAGCGGAAGGGTTAAGGCAGCGCATAAAATAATAAACTGCCATCCCCAGAAGTTGATCCAGCTGAGTTTATCACTGAACATTCTGGTTTTTAACAGTCTTTGCAGGGAATAATAAACTCCCATAAAAATTCCATTACCAACAAATGCAAAGATGACTGCATTGGTATGCAGTGGCCTTATCCTTCCATAGGTAGTATAGGGTAAATTAAAATTTAAAGCTGGCATAAATAATTGGCAAGCGACTAAAAGCCCTACCAACATTCCTACTACGCCCCATAAAACAGTCGCAATTAGGAAATACTTAACGATCTTATTATCGTATTGAAACTTCTCCATACTAGTTATGATTTATTTTGTTGTTGTTCATCTTC
Organism: Flavobacteriales bacterium; assembly: GCA_040376605.1. GTDB lineage: Bacteria > Bacteroidota > Bacteroidia > CAIKAF01 > CAIKAF01 > JANWKQ01. The sequence continues at coordinate 11,098 of JBEIQI010000022.1, forward strand.
AAAAAGGATTCTAATTGACGGTGTTTTGTCGTCATCAAACTGACCATTTTTGGTGGCTCTTAGGAAAGCAATTAAAAAGCCAACCGCCAACACTAAACTGATAATGATAAGTACGAAAATGGCAGTCATGTTAATAAGTGTTTATTTGGCCTCAAAGGACCTGAGAATTGGGAAAAGTAAAAATGATATTTATCAGTTATTTGCATTTAAAGTGCAGTTAATTATAATTTTATTCGTTTTGACATGAGGGTTGAGGTAAGTACCGTAAAGCTGATTACCGATATGGAGCTTAAAGGCATTATGATGGCCGCAATTACTGGCAGAAGCTCTCCCCTTACAGCGAATGACAAGCCAACAACATTGTACAAGAGTGAAATAATAAAAGAATACTTCATAACATTCATGCAAATCTTACTGAATTTGAGAATGGCGCTGAGTTTATTTAATGATTCTGCTTTGATCATACCATCGCAGGCCGGAAAGAAATTATTGGTATCTTCCGTTACGGCAATACCCACATCTGCTTGTTTAAGGGCTCCTGCATCATTTAATCCATCTCCCATCATGAGAACCTTTTTATTGGTTTCCTGAAGATTTTCGATGTATTTTAATTTATCTACTGGGGTTTGATGGAATTTCATAACGGCAGCCGAACCAAAAATTTCTCTTAGGTTGGTCTCTTCGCTATTGTTGTCGCCCGAAAGTATATGAATTTCATACTGCTGGTGAAGTGCCTTTGCCAGATCGGCCAAGCCTGCGCGAAATTCGTTTTTAACTCTATAGTAACCTAAATACTTATCGTTGATACTCAAATATACCCTGGAGGAGCGGAAATCCGATTCATCTTGTGGTTGCCCCCCATTCAATATATAGTTTGCGGATCCTATTGTATAATTATTATTTTCCACCGTTGCTTGGATACCCAAACCCGCCATTTCCTCAACTTTTAAATCTGCCTTATATTCAGCGATGTCTAATTGCTGAAAAATAGATTTGCTGAGGGGATGGTTGCTGGATTTGAAAATGGATTTAAATACAGCCAATTGATGCGCATTCAATGGTTCTCCACAGAATTCAATTTCGGTATTTTGATGGGTAGTTATGGTTCCCGTTTTATCCAAGACTATGGTATCTACCTTGGCTAGATTTTCAATGGATAAGGAGTTTTTTAAATAGAGTTTGTTTTTATTTAGTATCCGCAAGGCATTCCCAAAGGTAAAGGGTAAGGTTAATGCCAAAGCACATGGACAAGTGATAATTAAAACAGCCGTGAATGCATTGATAATTTTGGAGGGATCCACAAAAGCCCAAAATATGCCGGTTCCCACAGCAATAAATAAAATGGTGGCGGTAAAATATTTACTAATGGTACTTACCCGATTACTGATGGTTACAGATTGTTTTTTGGTAAATACATCCTGATTCCATAATTGAGTAAGATAACTCTGCGATACGGGTTTAATAATTTGAAGTTGAATTATTCCGCCTTGCTGTTTCCCTCCTGCAAATAATTTATCACCCGAAAATTTTTCTACATTCTCCGCTTCCCCTGTAACAAAACTATAGTCTATTAACCCTTCACCTTTTATTAATACTCCATCGGCAGGAATTAGTTCGTTGTTTTTTAATAAAATCGCATCTCCAATTGCCAACTCATCAAGGCTTACCTGAATCTCTTCGCCATTAATTATTTTAGTAACCGAAATAGGTAGGTAGGATTTATAATCTCTATCGAAAGATAGGGCTCCATATGTTTTATTTTGAAACCATTTTCCGATGAGTAAAAAAAACACGAGACCTGTTAAGGCATCCATAAAACCCGCCCCAGTTCCTGAAATGATTTCGTAACTGCTACGTAAAAACATAACAGCGATTCCCAATGCCAGGGGCACATCAATATTGATAAATTTATGCTTAAGACCTTGCCAGGCCGAAATAAAATATCCCGATCCACTATACAACAATACTGGAAGCGCCAAGAATAAATTGAGATATCCAAAGAATGGTTTAAACCCAGGATCAATGATGTCGCTTAAATGGAAATATTCTGGAAAACTAAATAGCATAATGTTGCCAAAACAAAATCCGGCAATCCCTAATTTGTAGATAAAACTTCGGTCGGTTGTTTTTTTGTTCTGTTTATTTCCCTGTAAATCATCGAAGGTAATTTCAGGAGGGTATCCCAAATCGTACAAGAGAACTACTACCTCTTTTAATGAGACCGTTTGATGTTCGAAAATGATATAGGCTGTTTTTTTTGTAAAATTTACTTCGGATTGAAGCACTCCCGGTTTTAATTTCTGCAGATTTTCGAGTAGCCAAATGCAGGATGCACAATGAATACCAGGAATATAGAAGCTTATTCGGGTTTGTTTTTCATCCTGAAAATCTACGAGTTTCTCAATTACTTCCGGCTTTTCTAAAAATTCCAAACTGTTCATGGTTTTTTTAGATAGGCTTACTCCTGGTGTTTTTTCGATAGAATAATATTGACACATATTATTCTCACTTAATAACTCGAAAACATTTTTACAGCCTTGACAACAAAAAGATTTTTCGCTGTATTCAATGACCAGTTTATCGCAGGGCTCACCACAATGGTAGCAATTCAGCTTAAGATCGATGAGATTTTCGGTGGGGATAGACATATAATTGTATCAAACTGGAGGCAAAGTTCCATAAATCATGTTTTATCAAATATGACCGGAATCATGTTTTGGTGCTGTATTGCATTTTTGAAAGGAAAAGATGGGGCCGCAGCTGGCAGCAGTACCCCACAGCCCCGAGACGTATAAATGCGGGAATGGCCGTTATGACGTAGGAATAACCTGCCATGCCCTTGCATTTATTGGTGAGAGGCGAGGAGTACTGCCTAAGATGCGATAAGCCCAATAGCAAAAATTATTATCTTTATATTTCAATAACTTCAACCGTGGCGCGGACTAAATTTATATTTAATACAAAAACTCTTAGTTACGAAAAGCATATTGAGCCAATTGGTAAAAGAATACTCAAATTGGTTTCGATGTTGTCGACATCCTTGGTGATTAGTGTAGTGGTTATTTTTCTGGTTTACCGATTTGTAGATTCGCCCAAAGAAAAACAGCTTAAACGGGAAATTAGCAACCTGGAGCTGAATTATAAATTGCTGGATCAAAGGGTAGAAAAGGTGAATGCGGTGTTGAAAGATTTGCAATTAAGGGATGATAATATTTATAGGGCCATTTTTGAAGCGGAACCTATACCTGCAGAATTACGTCAATCTGGATTTGCCGGGGTGAATAGATATGATAAATTTGATGGTTTTAAATATAGTGAGCTTATAAAGAATATTACCCAGAAGGTTGATAAACTGTCAAAAGCGACCGTTATACAATCCAAATCTTATGATGATGTTTGGAATTTAATACAAAATCAGGATAAAATGTTGGGATCGATTCCTGCCATTATGCCGGTACACCAAAAAGACTTAAAATTAATGGCGAGTGGTTTTGGGGAACGTATTGATCCTATTTATAAAACCACACATTTTCATGCAGGGATGGACTTTGTTGCTGATATTGGGAAACCAGTTTATGCCACGGGTAATGGTGTTGTTGAATTTGCCGATACCGATGGTTCGGGTTATGGGATTCATGTAAAAATTAATCATGGGTTTGGGTACCTTACCTTGTATGGTCATTTAAGTCAATTAAAATGTGTGGCTGGGCAAAAGGTAAAACGTGGGGATTTAATTGGTTTGGTTGGAAGTACTGGTAAATCGGTGGGCCCGCATTTACATTATGAGGTGCACAAAAATGGAGTTCCTGTGAATCCGGTGAACTATTATTTCAGCGATTTATCTCCTGAAGAATACAATAAATTAATTGAACAAAGCAGGCAACCAAGCCAAAGCTTCGATTAAACTATTTGGAAACCTGACCAAAGTCATTCTATCCTATTTATCATACTTCTAGCTTTGTATTATATACCTATGTAATACATGAAGAACGAAATCGAAAAAATGCATTGTTCCACTTGTTTATCTCGAGGAAAATCGATGTTTAATCATTTGTCTGCGGAGGAGGTACAGGAAGTGGATTCTGTAAAGACGTGTCAATTATACAAAAAAGGGGAAGTTATTTTTCATGAAGGTGGAATTCCACATGGCGTTTATTGTATTAAATACGGGAAGGTGAAAATTTATAAAACCGGTGCAGAAGGGAAGGATCAAATTATTCGATTTGCTCAAGATGGTGATATGATAGGTTATAGATCTTTGTTAAGCAATGAAAAATTTAATGGTACAGCTGCTTGTTTAGATGAAACAGTGGTTTGTTTTGTTCCTAAAGAACATATTTTAAAAATGGTTTCGGAAAATAGCGGACTTGCAATGAACTTAATGAAAGCCGCTTGCCATGAGTTAGGTGAAGCTTCTAAAATTATTACCAATCTGGCTCAAAAATCTATCACCGAAAGATTGGCCGAAGTTTTATTGGTTCTTAAATCGAATTTCGGATTGGATCAACAAGGCGCTATTCAAGTAGTATTGAGTAGAGAAGATATTGCCAATATGGTTGGCACAGCCACTGAAACCATTATCAGAACTTTATCGAAGTTTGATGCGGATGGAATTATTGAACTGGATGGAAAAAAAATTCGGCTAATAAAATCGGAGGAACTAGCAAAAATTGCCGGCATTGAAGATTAAAAATTTTCAACTTGTCTGATAAAAATCATTTTAACTCCCCGCTTACAGTTATACATTTGTTATATGAGTAATAGTAATTCTATGTTCAAGGAAAAAGCTGCATTGGCATTGGAGCAAATTTTTAATTGTTGTCCTACCGTTGTTCAACATCATTTGGGACAGCATGTGGAAATTAGAAAAATGCCCAAAGATTCTATTTTGATAAGGGAGGGTGAGATGAGTGATGGCGTCCTCATTATTTTAGAGGGGAGCATTAAGTTATATCTTAAGAAGAGAAAAAAAGATCAGGTATTTTTATTTAAAACAGTCAATGAAATGTTGGGATTGCAACAATCTATCAACAACAAAACATACAATTATTTTGCTTCTGCCATGGAAGATTCGGTGGTTGCTTTTATTCCCATTCGTCATGTTCTTGAAATTTTAACGATGCATCCTAATGCGTTTTTAAGTTTAATGAAAATGGTGAATCAAAAAGCCATAGAAATAGAATCCAGAACTTCTTTAATGATGACTGATACCGCTGAAAAAGTCGTGGTGAAAACCATGGAGGATTTAAAGAATCGCTTTGGTACCGATAATAATGGTTATATTAAAATCCATATCCCTGTGAAGGATTTAGCCAGTTATGTATGCATGAGTAAAACCAATTTATATAGGGTGCTTCAAACACTCAAAGAAAAGATGATAATTACTCATCATTTAGATCGTTATCGGTTGGATAAAAATTTATCTCATTAATTTCTATTTCCTGATTTTTATCATATTATAACATATATAAGGTATTTAAATTTGTTTCATAAATCATTTAAATTAACCGATTATGAGCACAACTATTCAATCTTCAGCAACTTATACCGCAAATGCAGAAAAAGTAAAATCAACCTCTATCATTTGGGAACAAGCAGAATTTAATCGTTTTGGGGTTATCGCCTTTGTTCTTTCTATTGTAGCTTGCACTAGTGGTATTATTGCCGCTTTTTTTGTTGATATGACCAATCAATTAGAAATTACTATGATTGTTGCACCTACCATGTTAACCTTATGTTCCATATTAATTGTGGCTCCTATGAGATGGATTGTAGGAATTGGAATTGCTGCCCTAGTAGTTGATTTATTAATGGTGTTGTTCTAGTAAATAGATTACCATATATGTTAATCCTTCTTTAACTCCCATGTTAAAGAAGGATTTTGTTTTAGGTAGATTTTAATTTGTTTTTACCTCTGTTTCCAATATAGCTTATATAGGTATATAGGAGCATCAATAATCCCATCCACAAGGAAATTCTTCCTAAATAGTCGCCATGTTTTACATAAAAGGTGATGGTATCATTGGCATTGATGGTTCCTTTGATGGCCGCATCTGTATTGTACTTTGTGGGGGAAATGATATTCCCTTTTTGATCAATAAAACATGAAATACCTGTATTGGCCGCCCGGGCAACCGAACGTCGGGTTTCTACAGCACGCAACCTGGCGTAGGCTAACAATTGTTTATACCCTGGCGTATCACCCCACCAGGCATCATTGGTGCTAATAGAAATAAAATTAGCTCCTTTTAATACATATTCCCCGCAATAGGCTCCATAAATACTTTCGTAACAAATTACCGGTGCCGCATTAATATGTAAAGTTGAATTGCTGAAAACCGATCGTTCCTTTTGAGTCCCTAGATCGCCAATTTGTCCTCCTAATTTCCCGAATAATTTTTGTTGCAAGGGTTTTAATAATTCTGCAAAAGGAAACATTTCTGGTCCGGGTACTAATTTAGATTTATAATATACCTGATAGTTGTGAGCTGGTGCAATTTGCACAGCTGCATTGTAATCATCAATAAACCAACCTTGGGGCATTCTTAAACGAGAGGCAGTGTTTGGAATTTCATCGGTGGGTTTAAATAATTTAATTAAGGTAGTTCCGGTAATAAGATGCAACTTGGGATAGGCCGCCATCATTTTTTCTAATTCAATAATTGGATAACTGGCATGTAAACTATCCCTATCAAGTGCAGTAGGAATGGCCGTTTCCGGAAATATTACATAATCCACCGTTGAGTCGATTTGAATTTTTGCCAGTTCGATCAAATGGTTCAATTGATACTGTGGAGTAATAGAACTAAACTTACCCCATGGATCTATATTGGGCTGCACACAAACAATTTTAATGGGCGCTACTTTCTCTTGATAGGTACTAAACCTAATTAGCGAAATAATGATAGGAATAACAATAATAGCAGAAGTTAGCATCGCATACTTCAAGTATATTTTTTTTGATTTATATTGTTTAACGGTTTCATAGAGAAGTATATTAACCAATAGAACCCAAATGGCGCCTCCCATATTCCCGGTTACTTCGTACCATTGAATGAGGTTGGGGTTATTGGCAAATACATTTCCAATTTGTAACCAAGGCCATGATAAATCCCAATCCAGATGTAAATATTCAAAGGCTAGCCAGAATAAAATGAGGGCAACATATCCCCTAAAATTCCCAAATACTTTTTTGGTGCGAACAAATAACATCCATACCAAACTCATGAACCATGAATTAACAAAAACTGCCATTACAGCTCCTTCTGCAGATGCATAGACTATCCAATATGTAGTGAGTAAATTCCAAATTACAAATGCTACATAGACATATGGGAAGGCTTTTAAAGGGGCAAACTTTTTATTGATAACAGCATCGGTAATATATAATAGGGGAATAAAGGCCAGAAAGATTAGGGGGGCGACTCCTCGGCCAGGCCAGCTGGCAGCAAGCATTAATCCTGATAATATAGAGAGTAATAAAAAAACAAGTTTCCTTTTCATTTAAGTTATATATTTAATTCGAGGGTGTTAATGAGTACGGTTTAACTCCCTTTTCATTTAACAATTCGATAAGTTTATCTAATTTATTTTGAACACCTTGTGAGGGATCAAACATCAATCGCATAAATAATCTGAAGTTAACATAGGTGCATCCGGTATTGGTATCATTTTTAAAATAACCACTGAAAAAGGTATTCAAAAAATCGATGGGTCCGGAATTGCTATCCGTTGCTACCATTACTATTACCTGATCACTTCCTTTCATATTGGTAGTAACAAAAATATAGGTGAGGAAGTTTTTGTATACCCCTTCATATTTATCTCCTTTAAAAACGAATCCTAATTTCTCTAATTCACTTAGATCGTTAAAGAGCTGTTGGGTTTTTTGAGGATAAGTTTTGTTTAAGAATCGTTTTCGAATCATTAAAATAGAACCCAAGCAAACAATAGAAGCAATGGATAAAATGAGGTATTCCATTATCTTAATATATAAAGCTTGCCAAAATTATTTTTGAAATATTTATCTGCAGAAGTATTTCTATGGTCAATTTCTTCCCCATTAATTTTGGTAATTACCTGATAAATATAAACTCCTGTGGCCAATTTATCTCCGTATTCATCCGTTCCGTTCCATTTAAAGGAGGTTACGTTATTTCCTACATGTATAGGCCCTAGTTCATTCAACGTAATTTCTCTTACCACCACTCCGCTAATCGTCATAATTCGAATGGTAAATTCTGTGGGTATTTCGGAGCCTGTTAGAGTAAATACCCATTGGGTGGAGGTGGAGAATGGATTCGGGAAGTTGAATATATTGGTTATGGTAGCTTGATTAACCACTTCAAATTTTATTTTATAATCATATACTCCACTGTCTCCATATCCGGAAATATTGCCGCTTTTATCACGGGCTCTTACCAATAATTCATACACTCCATCTACGGTACTTAGGTCAGGACGAATTTCAATTTTTGCATAATTCTCCGAGGTGGTTGCAGGGAAGAAGGTAACGTCTGGATTCCCAAAGTTAATTTTGGTTGGGTTTCCCTGGCCTGGCCATCTCAGGTAGAGTTCAAAGTCGGCCGTATCATCTAATAACCTCAGCACATTTTCGTCTTTTAATTGAATATTGATAAGTGGTTTGGCCGATACAATATCTCCATCCATAATATGAATTCCATCGAAGGTTACATCTAGTAACGGATTTAATTTATCTCCATCTACAAATAAATTTCTGAAACCAATATTGTTAAAGTGGAATTGCTCCAATTGCCATATGGCGGTATATGGATTGGCTTCTACATAAAATGTATTGAGCCCTGGGAATTCTCCGGTAGAAACAGAAAAACTATCAATTAAAAATTCGCCGACTCTTAACGAATCTCTTAATACAAAATAATCATGGGTAACATTATTGGCATCTACAATGGAATATCTAATTTGTAAACTATCCATATCATAATCTCCAATATTTTCGATAGCAATGTTAAAGTTGAGCATTTGTCCCTGATAAGTGGTATCCCCATCATATCCCCACTGGATACTCGGATTAAGTGCACATTCAGGAACACCTTCATACATTACATGCCAGTGATTAATTTGTGAAGGGGTTTGGGAACTATCATCCCTGGTGTACATAAATAGTTTAAGATAGGGGTAAACACTGGCATCAAATCCAGGCAGCAAATTAAGGTTATAAATATCGGTGGTAGAACTATTGATTTGGTTGATGAGAACATCTTCCGTTCCATTTGCTTTAACGCCGATAATTCTTACCCATTCATCATCATGAGAGGTGTCGGGATCGATGCTTCTTTGTTGCCAATGAAAGGATTTCCACTCGCTGGCCGGACCAACCAATTCGCTGGTAATATTTCCATAATACCAATTGTTTTGTAATTGAACGGTTAGGTCGATGGGAGAGGTCCCATCCAATCCTACCACTTCAACTGTGCTGGCAGGATCTCCTATTCGGGTATAGAAAATATATGGTCCCACATGGCTAGTTGATTGAAGAATACTTAATGAATCAGCTCCCAGTGTTTGGAATGCAGTAATGAGGGCAGGTGACCAGGAGGCGAAGCTTGGCGGAGAAAATGAGAAGGTATAAGCCCCAACAAAATAATCGTTGGGAATATCGTTTAAGAGCATATCCGCTAAACTATCTTGCGATGCAATACTCCCTAAATCAAACATAAAATATTTTTCTGTTCTGGCTCGGCAGGGTGCATTCCCAAACTCATGATCCGGATTGGCTCCACCATAATTAGTTTCCCATGGTTCAAGCGTAATAGG
>JBEIQI010000118.1:0-8958 GCA_040376605.1 Flavobacteriales bacterium
GTTGGCAAGCCTGTTAGCACGTTTGTTCCTAAACTAGAAAGAAAAGCACTTACAGAAATCCTGAAAGTTTACTAAATCAAGGGTAAAAACAAGATGCCGCTTCGTAATACCATGGGGCATTTCCGGTAACTTTTAAAATATAATGAATGATCATTATCAGAAAAGTAAAAATGGCCAAAACCACCACCCATTTTAAACTTATTTTGAATGATTTCACCATTGATAGAACACCCACCAAGGTAAATAGCATAAATGGAATCAAGGCAGGATATAATGCTAAAGATTCTAAGAAGTCTCCATGCAATAAACTCAAAAATGACCTTTGAGCACCACATCCGGGGCACTCTACACCAAAATAATATTTTGAGAAACAGGTTAACACCAGATATTTATTTGAGAGAATAAATTTACGATAATTGCAGTAATTAATTTAAGACCAATAAAAAAACCCACTATTACTTAGCGGGCTTTTTTTAACATTTGAAGGAATCCTAAAATCCTCTATTATATTTTTGATACTGTTCGAAACCTTCAGGCATATTACCTGTTGCTTGAAGAACCACAGCCACTATAACAAGTAAGATGATTATCAACGACAAAATAAGCCCAATAATACTCATCAATCTACCATTTTTTGCCTTGCGAAAGGAAGCTTCGGTATAAGCATCAGGATTTTGATTATAAGCCTTCATTGCCCCATTGGCCAAAACCAATCCAATGATACTTGTAATTAAACCAATAATATACCCATAGCAGCAACATAAAATGATTGAAGTACAAATTGATACAATACCCAACACAAATGCTCCCATTGAATTAGGTACCGGTTGTTGGTTTGTATTAACTGAAGGGCTTGTCCAATTGGCATTACCCTGATTATCCATATTGTTTTCCATAATAAAAAATTAGTTGTTGGTTTTATATTACCATTCAATAATGAATGAGTATAGATGTAATTATTTATTTGGATAGTACCGGTTTGTTCGAATGCATTTTTCTAAATTTCAAAAAGCTTAGAATCAGAAGAAGCATACCAACAGGCAAAACCAAAAAAATCAACGGATTGTGATCCCAGGCCCGCTGTGGATTTAGCATTAACAATTCAATAAAAGCAGAGGTAAGGCCACAACCCGGACAATGAAATCCTAGAAATGTTTTAAATAAACAAGGAATGGTGATATTAAAGCCAGTTATGATTTTAAGGCTACAGGAGAATAACATGTAACCAATAAAAGTGGAATAAATCCAGTTAGCATGTATATACCTTAATACCATATGTATTATTCAATCCTTGATTACATAATTAAAACCAAGGTCTTTTATTCTTCTGATAGGTTTCAAAAAAATCTTCATCCGACTTGGTAAGATATATAATACCCTCAATGAACGGAATGGCTCCTAAAGGAATAAACAAAAAAGTTCCTATACCACAGGTTATAAAAGAGAAAATAAATATAACCACAAAAGCTACTATATAAATAATACCTTCTTGATTATAACCTAAAACAAATTTGTGAACACCAATAGTGCCCACTAATATAGCACATAATCCGGCGATCATTTTTTTATTTTCAACAGGCTTTTCAGGCACTGGAGGAATTGGATTTGGGTTTGAGTTTGGATCAATAATTTCCATATGAGGAAGTTTAAAATTGGTTGATTTAAAACAAAAGAGAGGACTGAAGCCCTCTCTTTATAAACTGTTATTATATTCTTAAGACTCTAGATCACGACCATCGGCCATTTTCATTTTACCCATAAGAATCATGATTAAGTCATATAATGCCCAAAAATAACCGATTCCACAAAGGAAGGTTAATAATAATTGTACCCACCAATTCTTATATCCCATCATATAACGGTGAATTCCGAAGCCTCCGGCAAACCAACAAATAAGTGCCATCATCATCTTTTTTTGTGCTGGTTTTTGTTCGCCGCCAGTTGTGTTTTGTGTTGTGTCTGACATAGTAAATAGATTAATTGTTTATTTGCCTACTCTATTTATTGGTTTTCGGCATACCCAAATTCAATATTTTGCGACTAATGTATAGAAATTATTCAAAAAGCAAACAAATAATTCGATAAACTTATTACTAAATTCATTAAACACCCCTAGTTTTTGAGTAAGTGCTTTTTTTGCGTACCCCCCTATTAGTAAAAAACTTAGGTAATAACCTAATCATTATATCTTATCTCATAAAGCCAGGATCTCTCCTCCTGCCCAATGGTATGAACCAATTTAAGCTTTTGGGGATACTGTTTTAATATAAAGGATCCTACTTTATGCATGGTTGAAATGAGCCTATTCGTCTTTTTATGGGGTATGGCCCTTAAATCTGCTACTAAAATATGGGTTACCTTTCCTGTTTTGAATTTATTCAGCCAAAAATCAGCATCTTCCGATTCCACCACATAAACACCATACCACATTTGTTTTCCGGACGTAATGAAAGAAATGGTGGGTTTTCTGCAAGCTACGAGGCTTCCTTCAGGTAAGTTCTCGGCACACCAATCGCCCATTCTCGAATAATTAACCCAATCCTCCGTATAACCATAATATTTATCCCCACCCAAGTTTTTTTGCAAACAAGTTAAACTTTCGGGGGCCTTGGCAATTGTATTATAAAAACTACTCAGTAATACAATAGCAAATAACCCAGCAATGGGTCCTTGAATGAGTCTGAATTTTTTGGCTGTTATATAAAACCCATACCCTATAATCATTAAAATAAAGGGAAATAAAATGATCAGCAATCTATCCTGTCGATTATTGGCATGAATCCCGAAAAATATACCTCCACACATAATTAAGGTGAATACCACCAGAAAAAAGGCTTCTTTGTTTTCTTTAAAAATTCGATATGAACTGTATATCAATAAAACGGTAATAAGGAGAGTAACCATCCACGCAAGTTGCCGTTCATCATCTATAGTAGCACCATCTTCCGATAATTTATAACGGTTTTGAGGAAGAATATGTAAAAACCTAAAAAAGTGCATGCTTGAATAGGTTTTAAGATTCTCCCCAAACCTACCTACAAAGCCAATAGCATCCAAGGTTCCCTGATCAGGTTTATAGGCATCTTTTAACATCATCTGCTCCCATTGTTTGGTAGTATTGGGCCCATACATAGCCTTTTCAACCTGTCCAATACCAATTTTGAATACAAGGAAACTAACGACAATATAAACGGCAAAACGGTATTTTTTTTGAAGAATAAAATAGATAACCGGAGCAGCCAATCCGAAAATGGCCACCGTTTTTGTCATAGCCAAAAAAGCAAAAGACAAACCAATGAACAACCATAGATACCAACGCTTCTTCAAATCTTCCAGAATGGTAGCTTCCTGTTCTTTCACTGCAACAATTTTCATTACCAACCACAATACCAATGCCTGCACAAAAAGATAAAATGCTTCACTCCAGGTTTGGCTGGCATAATATTGCATATAATCACTCACCACAGCAAAGCCTACCATAAAGATGAGAATCATGTAGGGGATTTTTCTTCTAAAAGCCAACCAAGTTAAAACTATATGTGCTGAATAAAATATTAATGAAAACACTTTAAAAACAGTTAGCTTAAACCCGAAAACTTTCATTAATAAGGCAAGCATGAGAGGATATCCAGGACCTTGGTAATAGGGATATATCTTTTTAGTTAAAAAGGTATGAGCTCTTTCAATATAAGCACTATCATCACCCCCAATTGAAACTTTTAAGTCGAATAATAAAACACTACAAATAAGTGATAATAAAAAAGTGCTCCACATCAACCACTTTTCATTTTTATAGGCAAACGTCTCAAACTTCTCAAATAAGGATTGACCAAGCACCTTATCCTGTTTTGGTTTTGCAGAAGCTTTTGATTTAGATACCTCTTTCCCCTTACTAATGGAGTTTTGTTTAGGTTGCTTTTTCATATCTTAATGATACTTTATCTAGAATAATTTTTTCTGATCGTCATCCTTTTCCAGATCAATCTCTTTGTTGGTACCTGATCTGATCTCCTTTGGCTCCGGTTTAGATGGCATCCAGTCTAACTGTTTAATATCCTTAAAGTTTAACTTAGTCCCCTTTGCCTTTTCCGATTTACTTGGACTAAATTCATTGACATCAATATCCTGGGTCATATTACCTTTAAAAATTCCATAAGTAACCCGTAAGATTGGGAAGGTATCAAAACTCAATAAAAGGATTTTACTTTTTTCATGTTCGGTAATAAAGTGAATATTCTTATCCATTACCTCAGGCTGAAATCTTTTCACCCAATATTCCTTTTTTAATCCATCATAATACACAGCGGTAATTACTCTGGCAGGATTATATTTCATAATAACCATCGGATCATCATCAAACTGCAGAATAGTCCCTGGTTTTATAACCCTATAAACACCATTCGGGTTTATATTAATAATTTTTTCTTCCTCCTTAAAACCACCTAAAGAAATTCCTCTATCCTCTGTATTAATTCTTTTCACCGCCGGATCGTACCAATACTTAAGCAATTCAAGAGTTGACTCACCTTTTGATTTACTTACAATTTTACGAATCGGGAACTTACTTAAAACATTTCCTTGAGAATTTCTTCCTTTTACTCCGAGTTCAGTTAAATCAATATCAAAAACCTGCTTTTTTAATTTAGGTCTTGGCTTTAAATAAATTGTAAGAATCTCCGATTCGCCCTGAGGATTCACACTAAAATAAAGTACTTTACTATTCTTGGTCCCTTTTGTTAAATCGTATTCTTTGTCACGAATAATTCCGGTAACATTAAAACGTTTCATCATGATGGCACCATTTAATCCATCCCTGTAAACCATATGATAAATGGTTCGTTCATCATCCTTATGCCAAATGGCCACATGTAAAATTCCTTTTCCAATATAAGCCTTATCACTTACCTTAGATACCGTCATGGTTCCATCATCTCTAAAGACAATAAGGTCATCCACATCAGCACAATCATCTATAAACGTTGCTCCTTTTAAGCCCGTTCCTACAAAACCATTTTCATAATCCACATAAAGCTTTTCGCTTCTAATAACAATCTGCTTTACTTCAATGGTTTCAAAGCTCCGAATCTCCGTTTTTCTTTCTCTACCCTTCCCATATTTTTTCTTAAGATCCTTAAAATATTCAATGGCAAAAGGAATTAAGTTTTTAAGTTTATCCTTTACTTCCTTAATACTATTTTCTAACCCCTTAATCTGCTCATTCAGATCATCAATATCCAATTTATAAATCCTACGAACCGGTTTTTCGGTTAGTTTAATAATATCCTCTCGGGTAATTTCTCTTTTTAGCTTTTTGGTAAAGGGTACAAAAGCCTTCGCAATACCTTCAAGCACCTTTTCCCACGTACCATATTTTTTTTCAAGCTCCTTGTATATTTTCTCCTCGAAGAATATTTTTTCTAAGGACGTATAATGCCATTTTTCCTGTAACTCCGCTAAACTAATTTCCAACTCCCTTTTTAAAAGCTCCAAGGTATTATGGGTACTCACCCTTAATATCTCATCAACCGGCATAAAAATTGGCTTGTTCTGCACAATTACACAGGAGTTCGGCGAGATACTCATTTCACAATCGGTAAAGGCGTATAAGGCATCAACGGTAACATCCGGACTAATACCAGGTGTTAAATGAATGAGGATTTCTACATTCTCGGCAGTATTGTCCTCCACCTTTTTTATCTTGATTTTACCTTTATCCCCGGCACTCACTATTGAGTCAATTAACTGACCGGTAGTTGTTCCAAAAGGAATTTCAGTAATCATAATGGTCTTATGATCCACAATTGAAAGCTTAGCCCTTACTCTAATTTTCCCCCCACGTAATCCACTGTTGTATTTGCTAAAGTCCGCCATTCCACCTGTAGGAAAATCAGGTAAAATTTGGGTTTTTCTATTTCTTAAAATATCAATGGAAGCATCAATCAATTCAATAAAATTATGCGGCATAATTTTACAAGCCAAACCAACCGCAATACCTTCAACACCTTGTGCCAATAAAAGAGGAAATTTAGCCGGATGAGTTACAGGTTCTTTATTCCTGCCATCATAACTAACACTCCAATTGGTAGTTTTATCATTAAATACCACATCCAGGGCAAACTTGGTTAGGCGAGCCTCAATATATCTGCTTGCCGCAGCACTATCCCCGGTTAAAATATTCCCCCAGTTCCCTTGGCAATCAATCAATAAATCCTTTTGACCCATTTGGACCATGGCATCATTAATAGATGCATCCCCATGCGGGTGATACTTCATGGTATTCCCAATAACATTGGCCACCTTATTATACCTACCATCCTCCAGCTCATACATAGAGTGAAGAATTCTCCTTTGCACAGGTTTTAAACCATCCTCTATGGCAGGCACAGCACGCTCTAAAATAACATAAGAGGCATAATCCAGAAAGTAGGTTTGATACATTCCAGGCAAGGAGGCCTCATTTTCCGAACTAAAAAGATGATCTGATTCTTCTGGCATTTCCCAATTAACTATTCACGCAAAAATAAGCAGGCAAACCTAAGAAGTCACATAATCTTCAAATAAATTGCTAACAGCCTGTTATTTAAAAGGAAATTAAGTCAATTATAACCGTAAATCCCTGTATTAGGGCACCTATTCCCCGCCATAGGCAGTACTCCCATGGCTATAAGCCAAGGCAAGCTACTGTTTTGGCTGGTTTTCCTTCGTCAACTCGCCAAAACAAAGCAGCCTATTGGCTAAAGCCAAGGGCGGTACAGCTGACTGTCGGGGGTGCAAGGACCCAACTCAAAGGAGGGCTATATAAATATCAGGACAATGTCAACTTGCCCATTTCAATTCTGAAATTAGCAGCCACAGCAAAAAAAAAGCCGCCCCTTTCGGAACGGCTCTTGCTGCTTCAATAAAGAAACAACCTTACTCGCTTTTTTCTATTTAATAATAAGCCTTTGAGTATTGTAGGTATTTCCAGTTTGTACATTTAGTAAATACATTCCAGCAGATAATCCTTGTACATCAATAGAATAAATATTGTTACCTGAATTGTATTCAAGGTTATTAATATTTCTAACCACACGACCATGGATATCTACCACATTTATTTGAAGTGTTCCACCAGAAGTAGCATCAAAAGATACGGTTGTAAATCCTTCTGCAGGATTAGGATAAACGTTCAAGTTCTCAACTGTAAAGTTTTCAATACCCACATTCGTATTAAATGCTGATGAAGTGCTGCTACAGCCGTTTCCATCAGTAACTTCTACTGAATATGCACCGTTGGTAGCAAAAGTATACGTTGCACTGGTAGCACCTCCTATAGGGCTACCATTTAAAAGCCACTGATAGGTAGTGTATGAAATAGTAGTAGAAAGAGTGCTTCCTGCCAAGCTAATAACTGGTGAAGGTAAAGCATTAACTGTTACAACACCATTGCTATTTGCTGAATTTACTCCTTGTACAACACTTAACAGAGTTGCATAAACACCTGGGGTATTATATGTAACAGTTACTACTGAATCTGTTGAGCTAGATGGAGATCCACCTGTAAAAGTCCAAATATATGAATCAGCACCAACTGTAGTAGCAGTATAGGTAATAGTTTCACCTTCGCAAATAGAACTATTATTCAAGGTAAAGGCAGCTAAACCGGTAGTATATGAATAAACCGCAGATAATGCAGAACATCCAGATGCGTTGGTAATTTCAACTGTATAATCACCTGCAACTGTGGTTGCATTATAGGTTTGAGATGTTGCCCCTCCAATTGGGTTACCGTTTAAATACCACTGATATGTAGTAGCAGAAGCAGTTTGCAATATGGTTCCAGTTTGTGTAATAGTTGGATTAGCAGGGTTAGCACTTACCAATACAGTATGAGAAGTAGAAACGGTACCTAAAGTATTGGTTGCAGTTAACGTTACTACATAAGTTCCAGGTGTATTAAATACAGCTGAAGGCGCTACTGCAGTAGATGTAGAAGGAGATCCTCCATTAATTACCCATTGGAACGAGGTAAATGATTGTGACGTTCCGGTAAAGGTAACGGTAGCACCTTCACAAACGGTTGAATCAGATACGGTAAAGGCTGAATTTGGAGCAACAGCCAGAGGAGATAAGAAGTTATTGGTAAAATTAGAACCAGCTGCAAGTGGACCTCCGTTTGGACGTGCATCCGGATTAGCTAAATTATATGGATCAACCAAAGTAGCAGCAGTGGTCGTATTCAAAGTATCATTTCCTTCAGAAACACCTGTAAAAAATGCTAATACACCAGCACTATTGGTCATACATAAAGTATCAGATACAGGAGAAGAAGCTAAAGACCAATCAGTGGTCATTCCGGCTAAAACATTGTCTTGAAAATAAGAAGTATCCTGACAAAGATTCGTTACAGTTCTCCGTGCATCTACAAGCAATCCGGTTGGATAACCCATAAATAATGAATTAAAAATATTTATTCCAGAATTTCTTCTGATATGAGCAGTTCTTCTGTAGTTAGCGTTAATTGCTCCTGGAGCCGCCGAATTGATAGGGCCAACGATGGTCACATTCGAAAAAACTGCTTTGGTTTTTGGCCAGTTGGCTGAACCTGCTGCATCGTTATCTGATTCAAAACCATTTGATCCTGAAGCATCAGCAACTGCTGGATCGCGAAAGGAAGCGGCAAATTGAACACGACCTTTATAACCATTGTCAGTATCAAAATCATCATCCCATCCACGGTATGCAACTAAATAACGGCAATCAACAGCACCACCAAACCATTCGAAAGAATCATCACCAGAGTAAGAAACTTGAACATGGTCAATTTTGGTTTTTCTACCTACCGAATACATTGATAAACCATTGATCTCAGAGTTAGGTGAAGCAGTTAATGAAATACCACAAAACTCAATACGACAATATGAGAAAACTCCTGATGAATCATCATCATTGGTTCCACCATGAACACCTGTTGAGGTA
>JBEIQI010000362.1:0-2108 GCA_040376605.1 Flavobacteriales bacterium
GCGCATGATGAGATGACATGTCAATCTCGGTATTCGAACCCACGTCAGTCTGTAGAGCTGTACCGGGACCCTGGACCTTTTTAAGGATGCTCAACCTACTGAGCTACAGCGCCGCGGCGAGTTAGCAAAGTTTAGCTGAAACTATTTAATTGAATTCATGAAGAGCCTGATTAAAAATTTAAGGAATATCTGGAAGATTGAAGAACTGAAAAGTCGTATCATTCAAACCATTATTTTGGTTGCGGTTTACAGACTTGGGTCTTTTATCATTTTACCGGGAATTGATTCCGAAGTGTTGGCAGCTCAATCTGCTAAAAGTGGTGGTAATATTTTGGATATTATCAATGCATTTACCGGAGGTGCTTTTGCAAATGCGTCTATTTTTGCATTAGGTATCATGCCTTATATTTCAGCTTCTATTATCGTTCAATTATTAGGTATTGCGGTTCCATACTTTCAAAAACTGCAAAAAGATGGCGAAAGTGGAAGAAAAAAAATCACTCAAATTACACGTGCATTAACGGTTATCATTACGGCTGCTCAAGCACCTGGGTATTTATCACAATATGTTCCCGCAGGAGCTCATCCGGATACTTTAATGTGGTGGGTTTTATCAATCACCATCCTAATTGCTGGTACTGTTTTCGTAATGTGGTTAGGTGAAAGAATTACTGATAGAGGATTAGGAAACGGAATTTCATTGATCATTATGATCGGTATTATTGCAAATCTTCCTCAAGGTTTATTAGGGGAATTCGTTAAGAAAAATAGTCCAGATGGGGGAGGTCTTGTATTATTCCTAATGGAAATGGTAATCCTTCTTGCCATTATTGTTATCAGTATTTTATTGGTGCAAGGAACTCGTCGAATTGATATTCACTTCGCTAAAAAAGTGGTTACTACAAAACAAGGGGCCATGCAATATGGTGGTCATAGATCTTATTTACCATTAAAAGTGAATGCAGCTGGTGTTATGCCAATCATTTTTGCTCAGGCAATTATGTTTGTGCCTGTAATCATTGCCGGTTTTGCAACAGAAGGATCTAATGTTATTGTTCGTACATTTTCGGACTATACAAGCTTTTGGTACAACTTTACCTTTGGTATGTTAATCGTATTGTTTACCTACTTCTATACAGCAATTTCTGTTAATCCGCAAAGTATAGCAGATGAGTTAAAAAGAAATGGTGGTTTTATTCAAGGTAAAAAACCTGGAAAAGAAACAGCTGAATTTATTGATAATGTGTTGTCAAGAATCACATTACCAGGTTCAATATTCTTAGCTTTTGTTGCAATATTGCCTTCAATCGCAAGTAAGATGAATGTTAATCCTGCATTTGCTCAGTTCTTCGGAGGTACATCATTGTTGATTTTGGTGGGTGTTGTATTAGATACCTTAGCTCAAATCGACAGCCACTTGAAAATGAGACAGTATGATGGATTAATGAAAGGTGGAAGAATAAAGGGTCGTTCAGCCGTAGGTATGGTTGGGCAATATTAATATGGTAAAGCTAAAAACCGAAGAGGAAATAGCATTTATCAAAGAGAGTTCTTTGATTTTAGGGAAAGCCCAGGCAGAAGTTGCCAAAATTTTAAAGCCAGGAATTACTGGTTTAGAAGTAGACAAAGTTGTAGAAACCTTTATTAGGGATAACGGCGGAGTTCCTTCTTTTAAAAATTATAGAGGATTTCCTTTCAGTATTTGTTTTTCTGTTAACGATGCCGTGGTTCATGGTTTTGCAACAGATGCTGTGTTGAAAGAGGGTGATATTGTTTCCGTGGATTGTGGAGTTTTATTAAATGGGTTTCACTCAGATTCAGCTTATACTTTTGCCATTGGTGAAGTTCCTAATAGTGCTGTTAAACTGTTAAAGGTTACCAAGGAAAGTTTGTATAAGGGAATAGAAAACGCCATAACAGGAAAAAGAATTGGGGATATTGGTTCGGCTATACAAAATTATGCTGAAGCAAATGGTTATACTGTTGTTAGGGAATTGGTTGGGCATGGTATCGGAAAAGATTTACATGAAGAACCGGAAGTACCTAATTACGGAAAAAGAGGAAATGGATCAGTATTAAAACAAAATACAGTTATTGCCATCGAACCA
>JBEIQI010000205.1:0-5737 GCA_040376605.1 Flavobacteriales bacterium
ACGGCTGAAAGTTGAGGAACACCAATACCTGCTACAATTCTGGTAGTACAAATGGATCCAGGACCAATACCCACTTTTACCGCATTTGCTCCAGCCTTTGCCAATTCGACGGCAGCATCACCGGTTGCAATGTTGCCAGCTACAATTTGCAATTTGGGGAAATGATTACGAGCTGTTATAACCATATCTATAACCCCTTTACTATGTCCATGCGCTGTATCAATAACTACCGCATCAACTCCTGCATTCACCAAAGCCGTAATTCTGTCTAAAGTATCCGTACCCACTCCAACCGCTGCTGCCACTCTTAATCTCCCTAATTCATCCTTACATGCATTTGGACGAGCTTTCATTTTGATAATATCCTTATAAGTAATGAGTCCAATAAGCTTATTATCCTTATCAACTACAGGTAGTTTTTCAATTTTATATTGCTGCAAGATTTCTTCCGCTTTTAATAAATCAGGTGCTTCTTTGGTAACGATTAGATTCTCCTTGGTCATAATATCTTCTATCGCTTTGTTCATATCCTTCTCGAATCGAAGATCCCGATTGGTAACTATGCCCACCAATGTTTTGTTTTTATCTACAACCGGAATACCACCAATGCTATATTCCTTCATCATTTTAAGGGCATCCGAAACGATAGCGTCACTATTTAAAGTAACCGGATCGATAATCATTCCACTTTCTGCTCTTTTTACTTTACGAACTAAAAAAGCCTGAGCCTCAATGGTCATATTTTTATGCAAAACACCTATCCCACCTTCCTGAGCCATAGCAATGGCCAATTCGGCTTCTGTAACAGTGTCCATAGCTGCAGAGCACATGGGTACGTTTATTTTAATTTCTGTGGTAAATCTGCTAGAAACGTTAACTTGTTGAGGGAGCACCTCAGAATAAGCAGGTATTACTAGTACATCATCGAAAGTAAGGCCTTCGCCGGCAAATTTAGATTTGGAGAACTCCATGTTGCAATTTATTAAATTGCGTGCAAATATAATGAAATAATTGGATTTGGGAACTGGGGAATGGGAAATTGGAATTTAATAACCTTTTAGGTTAGTTGTGTTAGTCAAAGAAGTTAGAGAATGGTTGGTTTAAATTAACCTTGACATAATATGCATAAACCATCCTCCAATGCTTCTACCGAATGAAGCATTTCAATGGGTATATCGGTTTCATCATATTGGCTCAAAACTTTTTGGCTTTCTCCTTCATGGTAAATAACCTTTCCCGTTAGTGCTGTTAAATGTGCTGGTAGATGAGTTTTGTGTTCCTTTAAAATCATTCCTTTTTTAAAGCCAATTATTAAAACTTTCGATTGATCACCTTTATGTAATGCTTTTTCTTCGGGATGTGCAGGTATTTCCAATTGTTCTAATACGGATTGAATAATCATAGATCAAAGGCACGTTTAATTATACCAATCAATAATAATTTATGAAGAGTGCTTTGAAGGATCAGAATTCGGCTTGGTGGTCAGCCAATACTGGTAAATTTAAACGGAAAAATTGGAATGTATTAAAGAATTCCCTTTAAATAATCATTCAGCATGATACCTTCAGGATCGCATTTTTTTTGAATACTGGAAAATTTGCCCCAGCTAGGATAAGTATTTTCGAATTGTTCCTTTTTCATGGTATTCATTTTACCATAATGAGGTCTGCCATCATATTTCCAAAAAATCTCTTCAATGTTTTTAAAATATTCCAGGTAGTCCATTCCATTATATTGATGAACTGCCATGTAAACTGCATCTCTTCCATGGGTGGGTGAAATCATGATATCATCGGCCTTTACATACCTTACTTCTAATGGCATATGAACCCTAAATTGGCGCTTATGAATGGTATCCATAATTTCCGTAATACATTCCTGAAACCTATGTTTGGGAACATTGTACTCCATTTCTTTAAATCGAACCCAACGTTTAGTGGCAAATATTTTATTCGAATGATTTCTCCAAGTACCTTTTGGAACTCCCCTGGCACTAAATTTAGAAAAGGGTTTATAAAAATTCTTATGTGTTCTGCTCCATTCACTCAACAGATAATAACCTAAGTTTTCTATCACCACATCGTTAAAATCACGCATGATACCACCATCCTGAATGGGTTTGGTAGTTTCATTCACTAGCTTTAGCTGAACTTCTTCGGTATAAGGGAACCAATAAAACTCGTAATTTCTGTATTCGTTATTGTATTTGTCAAAATTGTCGATCGCATCTTTAATCTTACCTAATTTGGATGTGTACTCTAAATTAAATGCCTTCACAACTTTTAATTTATATCGGGTAATGATGCCCAGAGCCCCAAGCGAAACTTGGGCTGCCTTAAAAAGATCATGATGCTCATTTTCACTCACCTCAACTAACTCCCCCGTAGGTAAGGCAATGGTGATAGAATAAATTTGTGTGGCCAGGGTTCCAAAGTTTTTACCCGTACCATGTGTTCCTGTATTTAAAGCCCCCGCAATGGATTGCACATCGATATCACCCAGGTTTTCCATTGAATAGCCTAAATTCCATAGATCATTACCTAGCTTGAGTAATTTAGTACCTGATTTTACCTCCACCCACTTGCCATTTTCATCAATTTGAGTAACCCCCTGCCATTCATCCAAGGATACCAGAATATCAGTGGTTACGATTAAGTTGGTCCAGCTATGACCTGAACCGATGATTCTAACATTCTTTTTATTATAACTGGCATTTTTGAGTACCGTAAGTATTTGATCTTCCGAAGAAGGATATAATACTTGACCCGGATTAAAATCGATGCTACGGCCCCAGTTTTGAATTCTTACACTCATTTGGTTTGGATTGGTGGTAAAAATATAGATATTGATGAGAATTAAATAAATAAAAAGCACATTTTTGTGCTGTTATGCAGCTATTTTATTCAACGGTGGTAAATGATGGTTTGATTACCTTATCGGAGCAAGAGAGTTCTCATTGTACAAAAGTATTGAGAATGAACAGAGGTGATGAGATTAATTGCACTGATGGCAAGGGGCATTTTTACAAAGGAATCATTCAATTAGCACATGATAAAAAAACTATCATTGAAATCAAAGATACCACTGTTATCGAAGCCTCCCCTTATCAATTGCATTTATTTGTTGCCTTAACTAAAAATGCAGAAAGACTGGAGTGGATGTTAGAAAAATGTGTTGAATTAGGATTAACTTCATTTACCCCTATCATTACACACAGAACAGAAAGAAAAAATATTCGCATCGATCGGTTAGAAGCCATTGCTTTATCGGCGATGAAACAGAGTTTAAAAGCATGGTTACCAACTATTCATCCGCTTACTAAATTTAATCAAGCCATCCATTCGGTTCAACATGGTAGTAAATTTATTGCCCATTGTGCAGATGATGAGCTAAAGACTCTCTTAAATTTAACAAATCCTGAATCCATTGCGAATATATTTATTGGTCCAGAAGGTGATTTTACCCTTGATGAGGTAGAAAGGGCGAGTAATAACGGTTTTAACCCCATTGGGCTTGGGCCTTCACGACTTCGCACAGAAACTGCAGGGCTCAGTGTTTGTAATTGGTTTTATTGGCATCATATAAAAGCATCATAGTATGAATTGGCTCACATTACTCAGTCATAAAAGATTAGGCAGCGAACATAAGTTCGTACCACTTTCCAAACTACCACAAACTCGCAGCGAATTTGAGGTCGATTTTGATCGAATTATTTTCTCTTATCCATTTAGGAGATTGCAAGACAAAACACAGGTTGTTCCTTTGCCAGAATACGACTTTGTGCATACCAGGCTTACCCATAGTTTAGAGGTATCGAGTGTTGGAAGAAGCCTGGGTAAATTAGCAGGTAAATATATTTTAGACAAACATCCAGAGTTATTAGACGCTGGCTATTCTGAATTCGATTTTGGTGCCATTGTAGCTGCTGCAGCATTAACACATGATATTGGCAATCCCCCATTTGGTCATGCAGGAGAAAAAGCATTATCAGAATATTTTAATACAGTAAACCCAGATCAAATTACCGACAAAGAATATTTCGACCTACAGAATTTTGAAGGAAATGCCCAAGGTTTTCGAATTCTTTGTGACCCGATGTTGCAAGACCTTAAGCTTACCTATGCATCCTTAGGGGCCTTTGCAAAATACCCTTGTGAATCATTGTTAACCAATAAAAATAAGGATCGGAAGAGTCAGAAAAAATATGGATTTTATCAAAGCGAAAAGGAACAATTTAAGGCATTGGCTGCAGAACTTGGGTTAAATTCAATATCAAACCATGAAATCACTTTTAACCGACACCCACTGGTGTATCTGGTAGAAGCAGCTGATGATATCTGTTACCTGATTATTGACCTAGAAGATGCATATAGGATGAAAGTGATATCCTACGACCAATTTGTTGAAATGGTATCTCCTTTGTTAGGCTCAAGTTTTAATAATGATAAACTCTCGGCTATGCAAGATGAGAATCAGCAAATAGGACTATTAAGAGCCATGGCCATTAACACCTTGGTGAATGAGTGTGCTGCTGTATTTCAAGCCAATGAATCGGCCATTTTAGCTGGAGAATTTGATCAGGCCCTGGCTGATATCATTCCATCAAAAAAGTTCACGGATCAAATAGGAAAATATTCCTTTGAACATATCTATAATTCACAAAAAGTACTTGAAATACAAGCTGTAGGATTTGAGGTTTTACCGGGCCTAATGGAAATCTTCATGGATGCTATGGAAGATTATGCCGCCAGCGGTAAAAAAGGATCGGCGAAGCATATCAACATTATTCGAATGCTCCCGAATAACATCACTAATCATGAATTTATTGAATCGTCAACTTTTTATAGCCGATCGAGAAAGGTGCTGGATTTTGTAAGTGGATTAACCGATAAATATGCAGTGAGTTTGTATAGAAAACTCAAGGGAATACAATTCTAAAACGATTATTTTATTGATTTCGCAATTAAATTAGTAAGTTTTCGTCATGTTTTCCGGAACGATAATTACAAAATCAGCTGAATTTTTATTTTCATCATCTAGTTTAGTAATATCAGCTTGCTCCTTGGTAGTGATACTTCCAATGGTTACTGATGCAACATATTGTTTTAAATACCAAGCAGTCCCCTCTTCCCTATCCGAATGATAGGACCCATTATAATGAATGATTTGATTTTTTTTTGTTAGGTATTTACTAATAAACCATCCCATGGTAGCATCTTTAATTGCTTGGGATTTGGGTAGATTTTCACCACCATGACCTCCGGCATTGGCTACAATCTCCTTATAACAAGTTAACTCTCCATCATATAAAAAGGGTAATGGAGCAATGAATCTTTTGGCCTCATCCGTAAGGCTATCGAGTGCTACAACTCCTTTGTTATAAACCAAATTGGCATAACGTCTTGGAATATTTGCACAAATGAATGCAAGATGATTTGTTTTAGCAAAATTCATCAATGGCTTATAATCCGTATCATAATTAGGCCATAATTTGGCTTCGTCTTTCAAGGTTTTATCAGATATTTTCCCAGCTAAATATTCATTAATAATCAATTGATCGTCGGATTCGAACATTTCCGCACTGAGCACCAATTCCTGCTTTTTATCTTCATAAAGGGCCATTGTTACCTCTAATTGTAGCCAATGAGCTATTGGGTTATTATGCAGTTCTCCAAAGAATATTACCTGATTTTTCGAAAGATCCTTCATCATTTTATCGAAGTCAACTTCCTTTCCC
>JBEIQI010000092.1:0-10602 GCA_040376605.1 Flavobacteriales bacterium
GATGAATCTGCATCTGGTGTAGGTGCCTGATCATCGTTTACAGTTACTGTAAAAGTACAAGTTGAAGTATTACCATTACCATCATCCGCTAAGAATGAATTGGTAGTGGTTCCAGTTGGGAATAATGAACCCGAAGGTAATCCCGCTGTTTGGGTTAAGGTTAAAGAACCTGCACTACCATAAACATTCATTAATATGCAAATCCCACCAAATCCAAAAATTGCTGGATCCGAAGGTTCAGGAGCACCGCAAGCAGCAGTCGCGATATAGCATAAATCTGTTTGACCATCTAAATTTCCACCTGGATACAATGCATCACCAGCAGAGCCATAGGAAAACCCAACTACTAAAGTAGAGCCTGCTGGAATGGTCGCTGTTGTTGGAACACCAACCCAAACTGCAGGTGCGCCCAGCCCAGCATAAGTTACATCATTAACTGTATATGGTTGTGATGCAATAAGTGTTAAGTTAGCATAAGCTAAAGGCCCAGAAAGTGTATATAAATTGATTGCAATTGGTTGGCTACCTCCTGCACCAGCAGCTTCGCTAATTCCAATTTGAACACTATCAACATCCATATTACCGGTTATACCTAAAGCTGGTAAATCAAAAACCCTCATCCATTCATTTGAACTAGCGCCGCATGAAACAATAAATCCAGATAAGTTATTTTGGGTTAAGTTTTGGGTTAACATATAATTATTAGAACAATTATCTGTAGCAGAAATTGAATAGTTCACAATTGCTCCACAACTATCCGTTGTATTGCTTACAGTTGAATTTGGCAAACAAGCGATAACGGGAGGAGTAACATCCGTTAATACGATCGCATTTTGAGTTTGAGTAGAGGTATTACCGCTTAAATCAGTAAATGTCCAGGTTACTACATGAGGACCTACTGCAGTATAGGTTAATGGATCTGTAGTAGTTCCGGTAATAGTTCCATTACAATTATCGGTTGCAGTTGGAATTGTGGTAATTTCAACTGAACATGAACTCGAAACATCCGGCAAACTAACTACATTGGGCACC
Organism: Flavobacteriales bacterium; assembly: GCA_040376605.1. Classification (GTDB taxonomy): domain Bacteria; phylum Bacteroidota; class Bacteroidia; order CAIKAF01; family CAIKAF01; genus JANWKQ01. The sequence continues at coordinate 1,033 of JBEIQI010000092.1, forward strand.
GGTGCAGAACCATCAGTTGTTGTTAGGGTTAAGGTGAAGTTTCCTGTAGCTCCCGCATTACCTTGCACAAAAATAGTATAAGTGGTTCCTGAAACAGAAGGCCAAGTAACGCTAGAACCTGTTCCACAAAAATCTTCATTTCCGGCAACACAAGCAAAAGACCCACAAGAACCTGTATAAACATGGATTCTGGTATCGTATGTGGCAGTACAAAGGTCCGCTGTAATACTACTTCCATTTCCTACCACGGTATACCAAACTCCATTTGCACCAACGGCTGGTCCGCAAGTGATAGCACCTGCATCAGCTGTGGAGGCAATAGTTGTTCCAGTTGTAATAGAAGTTCCGCAAGCAGATAATGCGATTGGATTTGAACAAAGGTCATTAGCCGGAGGATTTACTTCTGTATAAACTACATCATCAATTCCAATAAAATCTGAATTCGCACCTGCAGGTCCCCCGTTAGTTACAAAATATCGGAATGCAATTCTGCCAGAGGTAGGACCTGCTAAGCCTGAAAGGGTAATCGTATATTGAGTCCAAACATTTGGATAACCACCAGTTGTTAGCGTAGGGTTGATATCCAACAACAATGTAGTAAAATCACCAACGTCCGTGGATAAGGTTCCACAGTTAGTGCTGGCACCATTTGTACTTAAACGAACTTGAAGCCTATCTGGATAGGCCGGGAAATCAACCGTTCTTGTATAAAATGTAAAAACATCTCCATTTTCGTAGACTCTGTTTGGGGTTATCAACCAGTTACTAATCGTATTAGCACCAGTGGTATTGTTGAAGTTGGCTCCAATATATTCGGTTGCCGCTCCTGAGTTTGCAGGGAAAACGGTCGCATTACCTTGAAACCATCCGGTGGTTCCAATGGTAGTACTGTTATTATCGGTTGCCCAACCACTTCCAGGCAGTGTTGTAATATTAACAAAACTTTCTGAGTAGGTTTGCGCATAGGCTTGCACTGAAAAAATCAGCCCAAGACAAAATGCAATTTTTGTGTAAATATTTGTTTTCATATAAAATAGGTTCGGTTTATTTTAACTTGTTTAACTCGGTTTTCATCAAAAGAACTTCGTCCTCACTATAGTTTTTTGACTTGATTTCTTGTTGAAGAAGCGCTTTATAGCGACGATTGGCATCTACTAGTTTTTCGTCATAAGTGCCTACCATATCTCTAGAGGAAGATAATTTACCATTTTCCAAGTCAGAAATTTCTTTCAGAATTTCAGAAAATGCAGGAAGGATGCCGATGGTTTTTACCTTATAGGTAGAACCGTCTTCATTCTTTACAATAGTTGTGTTTGGGATCGTTCCTCCTTTTGTTTGGCCAGCCGTAGAGGTGGCAAAATTTGAATTGGATTGAGCCATTAAACCACTAAAACCAATAACTGATAATAGCAGTACGAGAACTTTTTTCATAATCTGGATTTTTTGTTTAGATATTAAAATTAACAAAAATTTAAACAAATCATCATAATTGTTTGACGCTGAAAACCGATTGTAAGGTGCTTGATGCGCAATTTAGATTAACTAAATCGTTTAACTTAAGTCGTCGGGCTTATTCACGAAATGTTAATACTTTTTATTTTCAATAATTAAGGTTGGCCATTGGATACAATTGCTGTCTTTCAATAAATCTTGCTGCCAAATCCAAGATTATCTAAATTCTCTTCTTACCATGGAGAAAAAATAAAAAATTTATCTATATTGGAAATATGATGATTGACAAAAAATGGGTCATAAAAGAAAGACCTGATGAACAAAAAGTAGAGGAACTCGCCAAAGCCATCCATGTAGCCTTACCAATTGCTCAATTATTAATTCAAAGAGGAATAACCACCTTTGATGAAGCGCGATTATTTTTTAGGCCCACTGCCAAGGATTTACATGACCCCTTCCTTATGAAGGACATGGATAAGGCTTGCCGCAGAATCATAGAAGCATTAAACAGCCATGAAAAAATTCTAATCTTTGGTGATTATGATGTCGATGGCACGTCAAGTGTAGCCATGGTTTATTCATTTTTTAAAAATGAAATCGGATATACTTCTTGCGCATATTATATACCAGATAGATATAAAGAGGGATATGGTATTTCAAAAGCAGGAATTGATTTTGCCATTGACAATGATTTTAAATTAATTATCAGTTTAGACTGTGGAATTAAATCCGTTGAATTGATTCAATATGCCAAAGAGAAGAGTATCGATTTTATTGTATGCGATCACCATTTGCCTGGACCTGTTTTACCCCCGGCTGTTGCCATATTGAATGCCAAACAAGTGGATTGCCATTATCCATATAAGGAACTTTGCGGTTGTGGGGTTGGTTTTAAATTAATGCAAGCTTTATCTCAAAAATTGGGTTTATCAGCCCAAGATGTTTTTGGGTACTTGGATATGGTAGCGGTTGCCACTTGTTGCGACATTGTTCCATTAACAGGTGAAAATCGGATATTGGTAGCAGAAGGGATAAAAATATTAAATGCACAACCCAGACCAGGAATTAAAAAAATGCTGGAGTTAGCGGCGATTCGTAAAAAACTCTCCGTTGAAGATGTTGTTTTTATTATTGGACCACGAATTAATGCCGCAGGCAGAATTAAACACGGAAGTGGTGCGGTTGAATTATTGATGGCTCCTGCAAATGATCCATTAATTGGGGAATATGCCGAAATTCTTCAAAGTAGTAACAAAGAAAGACAAGGTCTAGACAAGTTGATTACCCAAGAAGCATTGTTAATGATTGAAGAAAATGAAAATCTTAAAATCAAAAAATCGAATGTTCTCTTTCATCCATCTTGGCATAAAGGGGTTGTTGGAATTGTGGCCTCCAGAATTATAGAAACCTATTATAAACCAACCATTATTCTAACTGAAAGCAATGGCCTTGCCACTGGTTCTGCAAGAAGTGTGAAAGGATTTGATGTGCATGCGGCTATTGAAAAATGTAGTGATCTTTTAGAAAATTTTGGAGGACATATGTATGCCGCCGGTTTAAGTATGAAATTAGAAAATCTGGAAAAGTTTCAAGAGAAATTCGAATCCACGGTTGCTGAGATGCTTGGCGGAATCATCCCATTGCCTGAAATTGAAATTGATGAAGAGCTCGAATTAGAAAAAATCAATTCGCATTTTTTTAGTATCCTGAAACAATTAGGCCCCTTTGGCCCGGCAAATATGGATCCTGTTTTTATGTGCAAGGAAGTAATTGCATTAGAAGGCACCCGCATCGTAGGAGAGAGTCACTTAAAATTAGTATTAACACCAGCCAACAATCCAAGTATCGTTTTTAAAGGTATTGGATTTAAACTGGGTCATTATTTTGAATCCATAAAAAAAGGTGAAAAGTTTTCAATTGCTTACAACCTTCGCGAAAATGAATGGCAAGGAAATATTAATCTTGAACTTGATATAAAGGATATTAAACTCCTTTAGAAACATCACATCAAAAAAGTTCATTAGAAGAGTCCTTCAATAATTTTTGAGGTAACCCTTCACCAAATTTGTGTCTAAAATTCTGGCCGACCACCCAGGACGCGACATTATGTCTTGCTGCGAGGGTTCATTTCGGTCATTTTGGCGGATTTATTGGATTGGAATGAGAGTTGAAGGATTCCTTACAACTTTAAAAAACAAAATTATGTTAGTTGTAAAAAATAAAAAATTCAATTATCCATCCATGTTGGATCAGTATTTAAACAGAGATCTTCATCCCTTTCTAGGAGCAGAATTTCAATCGCTAATGCCCCACGTAAACATTCTCGAATCGGAAAAGTCATTTAATATTGAACTTGCCGCTCCAGGATTAAATAAAGAAGACTTGAATATTCATTTAGAAAAGAATATCATGACGGTTAGTAATGAAAAAAAGGAAGAAAAGAAGTTAAATTCTGCCAACTATTTAAAACGTGAATTTAGCTATCATAGCTTTAAACGAAGCTTTAATATCCCCGAAAATGTGGATTCAAATAATATTAAAGCTCAATACGAAAACGGTGTACTAAAAATTGAGCTTCCTAAAAAAGAAGCAGAAGTTTCGGCTTCAACTAAAACAATCGAGATCCGTTAATCGTTATAAACCTTAAATTTGAACTATGTTAGGTAGGAAAGTCAACTTACCTAACATAGTTTTTACACTTTAAACATATGGTAAAATTTATTGTTAACGGAGGCAAAGCAGTCAAAAACATACTAATTTCAATAGGACTCACATTGATTGTTATTTCTATGTTGGTTTTTTTATATCCTAAATTTTTTGCTTTTGTATTTGCTGGATTGGTTGGACTTATTGGACTTGGGGCATTGATAAGAGGGCTCATGAGCAAACCACAAAAACAACAGAACAATGGTAACTATGGTGGATTTGGAAATCAAACTGAAGATGGGTCCTATCAGGAAATAGATGATTAAAAAGGGGTTTTATATCATTCTACTATTTCAAATCAGCCTTTCATTCGGGCAGGGATTAGAACTTAAATTTTCGGATGTTGAAAAAACCGGATTTCGGGAAATTCACGATAGGATCATCGGATATAATGAAAGTTCCTATAACGTACTTCGTTACAAATTTAATGCATTTGGTGAGGCCACTATTTTCTGTGATCATTTCGGAAAAGAAAAACTCATGAAAACATATTCGATTGAAATTTTCAAAAAAGACCTTTATAAAAACAAATCCATACAGCACAAAATAGAATTTGAAGAGGCATTCTCCCTCGATAGTTCTCTCATTGTCTTGTTTAGTACCTTTAATCCCGATAAGCTTGAAAATGAGCTTTATGGTGTTCAATATATTGATGGGTTTCAAATTGGAGAACCCCAGAGGCTGATGACCTTAAAAACACCTAATCGCTTCGAAAAAGGAGATTTTATCATTGAATACGATTTAACCCAAACCGAATTTGCCGCCGTTGGAATAGAAACAGATGCCAAAACAGATGCTCAAATATTCCATATTGCCAGTTTTGATCTTAATTTCAACCCAATATGGAAACAAAACCTGGACATTCCATACAAGGAAAATCGTTACGAAATTGAACAAATAGAGATTGATGAAAACCATCGGATCTTTATGTTGTTTAAAATAATACTTAATAAAGACCAACAGAAGCTAAAAAAATTACCTAATGCAGATTACTACTTCTCCCTGCTTCAATTAAGCGAGTCCCAGGACGATGATTATTTAGAAACTATTTTAAATATTGAAAATAAGAATCTATATAATATGCACCTGAATGTGAAGATGAACAAGGGTAAAATTCTACTTGCCGGACTTTATTTTAACGACAAAGGAGATTTAAAACCCAAAGGGGTATATTTTACGGAATTCGACAAGGATAGCACTAATCCGAGTATTATTAAAATTCATCCATTTGCTGATGAATTTATCCCAGACTTTGAAACCGAAAGTCCGTTCACTGATATTTCCGAAAATGAACCAGAAATTAAATTAATTGATTTGATCAAGGCTCCCGACAATGGATATTATCTGATAGGTGAATATTTGCTTGTTAATGAAACCTGCATGCCTGATTATAGAAGCTCATTAATGAGTTGTAATTATAATTATTATTATAACGACATATTCGTGTTTAAATACGACTCTACGGGAAGCCTACAGCGAAAACTAAGAATCCCTAAAAAACAGTTTACTCGAAATGATGGAGCTTTGCATTCATCCTTTTCATATGGAGTACTGAATAACAAATTATGGCTGCTTTATAACGACAATCCTAAAAATTTGAAACCTAAAAATCCAGCGCATTTATTGTTTATGACAGACCCCAAAAAATCCAATTTAGCCATTGTAACCATCGATGAAAAAGGGATTGTAGACAAAGAGTTTATCGTAAACAACGATAAAAAGAAGACGTGGTGTAAGCCAAGCATATTTTTTGAGAATCAATCTCAATCCATTATAATGTTCTCGGAAAAAGGACGGATGTTTCAATCCATTGAGATAAGATCTACTCCCAATTAAATTTGTCTCGATCTTCGTAAAAAGGCAAAGATTTTCTGATGGCTTCAAGGTGTGCAATATCAACCGAACCATTTACCAATTCATCCTCAAACGGACAACCCATCGCTAGGTGTTTGCCCAGTGGATCAATTAAAGCGCTTTCGCCCGAATGCAAAATACCATTCCCATCCTTACCAATTCGGTTAACGGCCACAACATAAGTTTGATTTTCGATGGCACGTGCAATCAACAATTGATTCCAGGCATAACTTCTGCGTTCCGGCCAATTAGCAACCAGTAAGATCATATCATAATCATTGGTGGTTGATCGTCTGATCCAAACCGGAAAGCGGAGATCATAACAAACTAACAATGAAATTTTCCATCCTTTAAATGTGACGATTACCTGCTCATTACCCTCTGAAAATACCTGATTTTCGTTCGTTAAAGTAAACAAATGGCGTTTATTGTATATAGTAGTATTCCCATCGGGTTCAACAAAATGAAATCGGTTATAGCTCTTGCCTCCATCTTGAACAAAGAAGCTCCCGGCAATGGCAGCATTGGCACTTGCCGCCATCTTTTTCATCCATTGAAGTGTTTCATCCCCTGATTCTGCTGCGGAGGCATTCATCGAAAAACCGGTAGTGAATGTTTCGGGTAATAAAATAATATCAACATCCTTTTTTACTTGCGCAATTATGTTAGTAAAATGAACCCAATTTTTTTCTCTATCCTCCCAATAAAGCTGAGTTTGAATCATTGAAATGTTTAGAACTTTCTGCATATCTATACTTTAATAAGCTTTTCTGCGGCCTTTTCCAGGGTTTCATTTTCTTTAGCAAAACAAAATCGGAGGTGATGATGATCATCTAGATTATGATAAAAAACCGACATTGGAATGGGAGCTACTCCATGTTCCTTTGTAAGTCGAATAGCATAATCAACATCTTTTTCATCCGATATTTTATGATAGGAAAGCAACTGAAAATACGAACCTAATGCCGGTTTCAATTGGAATCTGGATCCTTTCAAAAGTTTTCTAAAAAAGTCTCTCTTTTCCTGATAAAAAGCACCTAACTCTAGATATAAATCCTTTTCTTTAAGAAGTTCGGCATACGCTACCTGGATGGGAGTATTTACCGAAAAAACATTGTATTGATGAACTTTCCTAAACTCCGTCATTAAATTTTCTGGAGCCATTACATAACCTACTTTCCAGCCGGTAGTATGATATGTTTTGCCGAAAGAGGAGATAATAAAACTACGCTTCGCTAGTTCGGGATACCGGGCTACGCTTTGGTGCTCAAATCCATCGAATATAATATGCTCATAAACCTCATCACTTAATACAATAATATCTTTATCCTTCACTAGCTTTTGCAGCTTCGCCAGATCTGCTGCAGACAATATGGCTCCCGTGGGGTTATGTGGTGTATTGATGATAATCATTTTGGTTTGTGCCGTTATCATCTTTTTTACTTCATCCCAATTAATGGAGAAGTTTTGATCATCCAGTTTTACGTATTTAATAATCCCACCACAAAGTTCAATGGCAGGTCCATAACAATCGTATGCAGGTTCAATAATAATAACCTCATCCCCATCTCTAATAACTGCCGAAATAGCTGTAAAAATGGCCTGCGTGGCCCCAGCGGTAATAGTGATCTCTTTTTCAGGATCATATTGGGCTGAATACAATTCAAATGTTTTTTGGGCTATCATTTCTCGCAACGGCAAATAACCTTGCATGGGTGAATATTGGTTCATTCCTTTCTTCATGGCATCAGTAACCAAATCGATCAACTGCGGGTGAGTGTTAAAATCCGGAAAGCCTTGCGAAAGGTTAATGGCTTGATATTCCCTTGCCAAAGCACTCATAGTAGTAAATATGGTTGTTTTAACCCTGGGTAATTTAGAAATGATGTTTCCCGAATATTCCATACAATAATTCCTGTTTTTAGGTAATAAAATCTATTTGTTTGAATGCATTCTTCATCCTGATTATAAAGAAAACAATGCCCTATAGAGCTCCTCCACTTTGTTTAATCCAACTACTTTTATTTGGTACTTTTCTAGTTTAAGTCCTTTTATATTAAACTTTGAAACAAAAATTCTTTTGAATCCCAATTTTTCGGCTTCGGCAATTCGCTGTTCTATTCTGGTAACGGGTCGAATTTCTCCGGTTAAACCAACTTCGGCTGCAAAACAAATTTCCGGACTTACCGGAACATTTTCATTACTCGAAAGAATGGCACTAATGACAGCCAAATCCATGGCGGGGTCCTCCACCTTGATCCCGCCAGTTAAATTTAAAAATACATCCTTGATACTCAGTTGAAATCCGCATCTTTTCTCAAGTACTGCTAGAAGCATATTGAGTCTCCTTAAATCGAATCCCGTGGCTGATCTTTGAGGTGTACCATAAACTGCTGTTGAAACCAATGCCTGAATCTCCAGTAATATTGGCCTAATCCCCTCCATAGTTACACAAATGGAGGTTCCACTGAGGGTTTCTTCCTTGTCGGAAATGAGAATTCCAGATGGATTTTCTACCTCTTTTAATCCTTCACCTGCCATTTCATAAATACCTATCTCTGATGTGCTTCCAAATCTATTTTTACTAGCCCTAAGGATTCTAAACAGATGGTTTCGGTCCCCTTCAAATTGAAGAACTACATCCACCATATGCTCTAACACTTTTGGGCCCGCAATACTTCCATCCTTAGTGATATGCCCGATTAAGAAAATGGGGATCCCGGTAGTTTTAGCCAACTTTAAAAGTTGGCCTGCACATTCCCTGATTTGTGAAATGCTCCCTGCTGAACTTTCAATAAGACCTGTATATAAGGTTTGAATAGAGTCAATAATGATAACGTCCGCCGGCTGATTGGATAATTGAGTAAAAATATTTTCCATTACCACTTCGGTAAGCACATATAAACTGTCATTTTGAGCCTCAATTCTGTTAGCCCGAAGTTTAATTTGTTGCTCACTTTCTTCACCAGAAATATACAGAACTCTCTTGCCGTTCAGATGAAGGCCCAATTGAAGCATTAAGGTACTTTTACCAATACCGGGTTCACCACCCAATAAGATTAATGACCCGTAAACAATGCCTCCTCCCAAAACACGATTGAGCTCATTACTATATGTAACAATTCTATCTTCCTCTTTAAATTCAATTTCTTGAATAAGAACCGGTTTATTTACTTGATGTTTTGTTACCCCAAAACTGGTTTTTGTTGGGCCAGACTTTGACACCAATTCTTCCACATAGGTATTCCAGGCACCACATGCCGGACATTTACCCACCCATTTGGGTGATTCTGCCCCACAAGATTGACAATAGAACACAGATTTAACCTTGACTGCCATTTGTCAAGATTACAAAAGGATGTATTAAAATAAAAATAAAGTAATTAACGAATTAGCAACTTATTGCTTAACAAAGTCACGTTGCTGAAAGCCTCCCTGATCTTTAGTTCCTAAAATCATTTTGTCGAAATCGATACTAACAATATACCATTCGCCATTCATTTTAAGACCATTATCGGTAATGGTGGTGTTTTTAATTTTTACAATTCTGTGAGTCCC
>JBEIQI010000079.1:0-11498 GCA_040376605.1 Flavobacteriales bacterium
ATCGTTTTTGCATCAAGTTTATTGGTATTTGGTATTCAATATTGGAGGCTTTATACGGGCAAGTATGGTACTTATTATGACTTTAAGCAATTACAAAAATTTGCCTGGATCCAATTAATCATTGCCTCCCTGGCCATGCCATTGTTATCCAACGATGTGTTTGTTTACCTGGCTCATGGCGAATTAAGCAACCGGGGTGTTGATGTCTTCAGTCAGACGAATGTATTGCAACAATCTATTTGGTTTGAATTTATTGGCGATTGGAAAGATGCCCCGTGTGTATATGGACCTATAAATTTATTAATCGCCAAACTGGCAGCTTCGATGAGCTTTGGAAATATTTGGCTAGCCCTGGCTGCTTATAAGCTCATTCATATCATCATGGGAATGTCAATTATTGGCCTTATATTTCAAATGGCCAGGAGCCCCCGGGATTTTATTCTGGTTGCCTTTACCCCTGCTTTTTGGTTGCATAATATCAGTCAGGTGCACAACGATCTAACAGGTTGTTTTTTATTTTTTACAGCCATATATTTTATTAAGCAAGATAAAATTTATTATTCAGCCATTTTAATTGCTTTAGCGGTGGCTGCCAAAATCTCCTATATTATTTATGTTCCTTTTATTGGTTTATATTATATACTTTTTGTAAGAACCTTTAAATTATATAAATCCATAACTTATGGTATTGCCTCCATATTTTTATTTGCGATTTTTATTATAGGTAGCTATTCGATATTCTGGAAAGACTTCAGCACTTTTTCGGTTCCACTTAGCTATGCAAGTACCCAAACACCTTCAAAAACATTTGCAGAAGTAACTGGTGAAATTGTTACCGTATTAATGAGTGATGGAGGTATCAGTTCATCCATTAACGAACAGGTAGCTACAAAAACCATTGAGAAAGATAATCCGAAAGTTTATTATTGGAAAATAACACAGAAAATATTTAACTATCTGGGCATAGTACTTGGAATCATTACCACACTGGTATTTGTCATTAAAACACGTTTAAAATTTACAAAAAAAATATTTGTAGAATACTTTATTAAAATGTCGTTTGTTTTCTTTTTTATCTACTTGCATGTTTTTAATGCATGGTACCTAGTTGCCTTTATGCCTTTATTAATTATAGCAGGAGATTTGGAAAGACTGAAAAAATATTTTATTGTCATTTCATCGTATTCCGGACTCCACATGATTGTATTAAATATTGAACGTCCCTCCATATTATATATGATACTTCCAATTATTGTTCTTGTAAATATTTGCTTGTTTCTTTGGCAATTCAAAAAGAATTTCTTAACCGTTGAAACTATTCAATAATCGGAGGTGTAAGGATTCATTCCTAATCGTGAAAAATATACAAAGCATCTTTTTCCAGATCAACAATTTTTTTAGGCCCAAACGAATGCCAGAATAACTCTGGTCTGGTAATATCAATACCAGAGGCAAATACAGGAATTGTATCTACATATTTATAATCCTTAGCGCTGTAGGGGTATGCATTCAGGTCGCCATAATTACCAAATAGAAAAATATATTCAGGCTTACAATGGCCTATATATAAGCAGTTCATTCCTAAAGAATCTACTACCGTTTTGCTCAATGGAGTATTGGAATCAAGAGTATTTGTGATCTCTATTTTATCGCTAACGTACCGAAGAAAAACCGTATTATGAAAACCAGGTATCGTTAATATTTTAGTTCTATTTTTAAAGTTTTTGTTGATATAAGCGATCGCCTCCGAATATGCCGTTGGATAAGGATTGATTCGTTCCATTACAAAGTTTGGCAGCAACCATCTAAAAGGCGTACTCACAGGGATATAACATAATGCCGTGGTATTTACATAAATGAGCACCAAAAATAAAGCCAACCATTTCCCTATACTTAGTTTTTCATGAAGGAGTTTCAATAAATAACCTATCCACATATATAAAATTGGGATAATCACATAGATATATCGCAAATCGAAACAAGTAGATTTTGAGGTGGATTGAGGATTTAGTATATAAGAGAGTCCAATAAAAATCAGACTAAATCCCACCATTCTTTTAAAATCCTGGGAAAGCCATTTTCTTTTAAAAATGAAAAGATAAATGAATAATAAGATGGACCAAAGCGGAATAATATTCGATCTATTTAAATCATTGAGTAGCCACCCCAATAATTTAAAATACTTTAAACCCATACTATCATCATTCGACATATCCGGCCGATTAAGCACCTGATGATCTATAAAATATTTTGCAACAATGATAAATAAGATAAAATTCAACGAAACGGCAACCCAGCTGAAGCGATCTTTGAAGTTCAGTTTAACTTTCTTATACTGTACTAAAATAATAAAGCACATAACCCACCAGCAAAGAGCCGCCAGGTAATGACTTAAGAAGAGCAGATAGATGGAACAAAGTTGTAAAATGATAAATACCAGATCAAACCCAATTTTATTTCGATTACTATATGCCAGCTTTAAGGCAGTCCATAAGCTGATGGACCCAAACAAAAAATTAAGTGAATAATACCTGCTATTCCCTTCTATAAGCAAATAATTAACGGATAATAAGAGCAATACAGAAGAATAAACAAACCATTTCTTATCCTTTCCTGTAACAATTTTTATGCACAGGAGAAAAAAGATCAAGCCAATTATTCCGGTAATTGCAAAAGACAACCGAATCGTAAAATCATCTTCACCAAATAATCGAATAATATAGGCTGTAAAATAAATGTCCAAAGGAGGATTATTGTATACCAGGTCATTATTGATTAACTGACCATTTCGGTACGAAAAGATATTAGCAGCATCATAACCTATTATCTCGCCATATTTGTTGTAATTATTCGCAAACCAAACTACCGAGGCTTCATCATCCCACATAGGTGTATGGTTTAAATGAAATATGGATAGGCCGCAGTGCAGCGTAAAAAGAAACCCTATCAGTAATTTGATCTTCATGAGTGCACAAAAATACTAAAATCGAGGTACGGGGTTCCTATTTACTAGTTGTTTATAGGGTAGTAATAATACTTCATGATGAGTTTCAAATCAAGTGAATCCATGAATTTACTGCAATTCGTGGATGAAGGCAAACCAGGCCATCCCTAAATAAATTGATTAATTTTGTAAAAAATCAGCTTTTGAGGAAATATTTCATAGTAGCATTTTTTTTATTCCTGGTATCCTCCATTTTAAGTGAAGGTTTTTTTCATGAGGATGAGCATTTTCAATTAGTTGAATATGCAAATTATAAAATGGGGAACGTGCCGGTAAATGACCTCCCATGGGAATTTGCCGAAAAAATGCGGCCCTCCTTTCAAGTAGTGATTGCCTATATTGTCTTTCAGTTTATCCATTTTCTAGGCTCTGATGATCCGTTTATTGCCACTATGGTGTTAAGAATGATTGCGGCTATGTGCAGTTTCCTGGCTTTATATCTTTTCTACAACAAATTCAAAACAGAATTCAAAGAAAAATCGTCTATTCTTTGGTTTTTAGGACTAAGTTTCTTTTTATGGTACGTTCCGTTTATTTCAGTCAGGTTTTCCTCCGAATCATTAGCCACATCCTTTATCTTGATGGCCATTGCTATGTATCCTATTCATTCAAACCAAAAGGTTCCCATATGGGAATATTTAATGATTGGGATCTTCTTAGGCCTTTCATTCATCACCCGTTTCCAAATGGGATTTATGATTTTTGGTTTGGGGCTGTGGGTTGTGCTGATTAGAAAAGAAAGAATTCAACCTATTGGCTTAATGTTTCTGGGATTTTTAATAAGCTTTGGTTGGGGTTTAATTTGTGACTACTGGTTTTATGGGGAATGGGTGATAAGTGCTTACCATTATTTTTATCAGAACTTAATTGAGAACAAGGCGGCTGGCTTTGGAGTTTCGCCGGTTTGGTTCTATGCAATGAATACTCCCTTGTTTGTATTTCCGTTATTTGGTATTGTAATCGTTCCTTGTTTGATCATTTTCATGATTAAATATCCTAAGCATATGTTCACTTGGATTTTGCTACCATTCATAATTATACACCATATTATAGGACATAAAGAAATGCGATTTTTATTTCCCATTGCACCCTTCTTGCCATTTATAATTATCGCCGTATTTGAAAAATGGAAATGGATGAAAAAAATTCGATTTTTAAAATATCCATTTTGGGTTATCAATATATTGGCTCTCTTTATTATGAGTGCAAAACCAGCATATGATAATGTGGGTGTTTTTAAATATTTGTATCGTAAGGTGGATAATCAGCCCGTGTACTTTATAAGTAAACAAAACCCATTTAGAATGTGGATCCCCGAGGTGGCTACTCAACCCTATAGACATGGTGTAGATCTTACAATGAGGTTCTATTACAGAGAAAATTTACATCCTGATGCTGTTAAAGATATTGCTGAGCTGGATAGTGTTTTAAGCGTTAACCCAGGTCAAGGATTTATGGTTGTTAGAACCATTGCCTATCAGGAAGAATATGCCCCACAAATGACTCAATTAGGAATTCAACAAAGGGTAGTTTATAATACCTATCATTCCTATTTTAAAAGTCTCAACTTTGGAAATTGGATGTCTGTTGAAGATATTGGTGTTTGGACTATTGTGGAGGTAAAGAAATAGAAGGGTTTAACTTTACCATTAAAATCTTATCCTCATTTAAGACAGCCCCGTCAATAATCATTGCTAAGGTATTTTGATTGGGCCATTCAAAGAATTTTTCATGCAACCTAGGGGAAAATGCCGAATAACCATTGATGGTAGGAATCCCAAGGTCCTGTGAGGCCAGCATGGCGTCTACATGAAATTTATACACCTCGAAATGACTTGAAGGCAAATATACAAAAGCCGAATATTGATGGGTGTATTGCTCCGAAATTCTATCCTTTAAAACAGCCACCCTATACTGATCATTTTTTTTACTGAAGGAATTTAATCCACTCCTCCATTGGATTTGATCAATAACCACAAAAATAATAATCAATGAAAAAACAATCCATTGTTTAGAACTTGTCCAATTAGATTTTACCAATTGATCAATGATTATAGCGACCAATCCTCCCAGGAAAAATAGCTCTAATTGTACAATTCTAGATACAGCTCTTACCGCTTCAAATCCAGGTATGATGTATACCCCGACATAAAAACTGATGTGCCCATAAAAATTCATGGTAATGATAATTATAGCCACAAAACAGCATAACCAGAATTTTACTTGTGGCTTTTTTTTAGATTTCATCAAATAAATACCTATAACAATGGCTAATAGACCTGTTAATCCCATCCACAAAGTATGTTCATGTGCATTATGAATATGTTCACCAATAGGTCTCATCCAGTTCCACAATAAACTATTAGGGCTTGGATACAAATAAGACAAGGGGGTGGGCAATCCCTCTCCAATATCCCCGTAATTTCTTTCCACTTGACCCGCTCTGGTCATATAGGGCCGCAGCAGAATGAACATGAGTGCTAAACTTAATAAAAAGAAAATAGCACTACTTATCCAGTTCTTTCGAAAATATTTGCTTAAGCTATTCAGTTCCTTTTTGACTCCTACACTAAAAAACATCACAAAAAATACAAGTAATGAGGCGAAGATTGACATAAAGCCTAAATAAATTCCACAATACATTTGATAAACACTTAGGAGCAAGAAGAAGAATAAATATTTAGCCTGTTTATTATGAATAAACTTAATTAAACAGTAAATAATTAGTGGAAAGGCAAATTTAGGTAACATTTGAATATGTCCAATTCCACCCGCTACCGGAAGTGAAAACGCAAAAATAAAAGCACCAATGGCTGAGGCGAAAGGAGAAACATTTAACTTTTTAAGTGTGAAAAAACAAGTCATATAATTTAATGCCAGCAACACCAAAAACCATGACTGATAGGCAGTTTCTCTATCCATCTTGATCCACCTAAAAAATGCATAAATTGGTAAGGTGCCAAATAGATTATCAGACATACTCATGGTGGATTTCTCCGGATGGAAAAAAGGGGCATCCCAATAATTATCTATTTGATTGGTAAGGAATAAATAGCCCTGCTCCAAAAAATAATTATTCAGTCTACCATCTCCCATATCTCCCGGAATACCGTCAAAATTAAAACCTACTAAACGTATACCGATTAGATAAAATCCAACAACAAAAACTAAAAAAGGTATAAGATATTTCTGCATAGCAATATAGACATACAAATATAAGATAACATCCAAGAGTATCAGAGGTTTCCTGCCAAATTAAGCTGGTTTATAAGTGAATTTCAATATTTTGGTTCTTAATAAAAAATGTGAATATGTAACCTAAGTCACCTTTAGGCCCCAATTAATCTATGACCTTTGTATTGTAAATAAAACTAATCATTTTAAAAATGAACTTTATCCTTAAATATAAACTGACCATTATTGGACTTTTATTGGGCGCAGCAGGTGGATATGCCTATTATTATTTTATTGGATGTACCAGTGGCACTTGTGCAATCACATCTCGGCCTCTTAATAGCACCTTATATGGATCGTTTATGGGCGGAGTATTTTTAAATATGTTTCAAAAAAATAAGAGTAATAAATCAAAAGAAGAAGAAAAATGAATTTAGAAAAATTAATGCAAGAGAAAAAAGGTACTATTGTAGATGTACGTACCATAGAAGAATTTAGAGGTGGCCATGTAGCCGGTTCCATAAATATTCCATTACAGGATCTACCATCAAAACTGGATGAAGTGAAGAACCTCGCTATGCCATTAATATTATGTTGTGCTTCGGGTGGACGCAGTGGTCATGCCCAAATGTACTTATCACAACAAAATATTGAATGTATCAATGGTGGTTCATGGTTAGATGTAAATTATTATCAATCACAAAACCTATAAACAAATGATCAACGCAATAAAAAATTTATTTGGAATGGGTCCTAAAGTGGACTATGCTGAATTAGTAAAAAAAGGTGCCATCATATTGGATGTGAGAAGCAAGGGGGAATTTAATGGTGGACATATTAAAGGGGCCATTAATATTCCTGTTGATTCCTTAGGTAGTAACCTGGGTAAGTTAAAGGATAAAAAGAAACCCATTATTACTTGTTGTGCTTCGGGTATGAGAAGTGCTTCTGCAAGGGGTATCCTTAAGTCCAATGGTTATGAGGAAGTACATAATGGAGGCGGATGGATGAGCCTACAAAATAAATTATAATGATTAAACAAACCTTATTTACTGGATGGCATTTAATGCGATGGGTTCGCTTAGCCTTGGGCCTTTTTCTAACGGTTACTGCCTTGCAATCGCATGATGCCTTATCAGGAATTTTAGGAGGCTTTTTATTATTGCAAGCCTTTACCAATGTTGGTTGTTTCGGACCAGCCGGTTGCTCAGTTCCAAATACAAAAGTTAACCCGGATGAGGTAAAAGAAGTTGAATTTGAAGAAATAAAAAGCAAGTAAATGGAACCACATTATTATCAGGTTAATTTAGAATGGAAAGAGGGTAGATTAGGGGAAATCTCTTCGCCGGAATTGAATCATTCCATAGAAATAGCTACTCCACCTCAATTTGCTTCAGGAATAGAAGGTGTTTGGTCGCCTGAACATTTATTAACCGCAGCCGTAAACAGTTGTTTTATGACTACCTTTTTAGCCATTGCCGAGAATTCTAAAGTTAGTTTTAAAAGTTTTCAATGTTCTGTAAAAGGCAAATTAGAAAAAGTGGATAATAAAATGCTGATGTCTGAAATGATTATTGAGCCCATTCTGGAAATAACTCATGAGGGGGATAAAGAAAGAGCCGAAAGGATTCTGGAAAAGTCGGAAGCAGCATGTTTGATTTCCAATTCAATTAAATCAACTATTCAATTATCAAATACTATAAAATATTAGTATGGCAACTACATTTGCAGATCTTATAAAAAGTGATACCCCTACCCTGGTTGATTTTTCAGCAGAATGGTGCGGACCGTGTAAAATGATGAAACCTATCCTCGATGAGCTTAAATCCAGTATTGGAGACAAGGCTACCATCATTAAAATTGATGTAGATAGAAACCCACAGGCCGCTTCGGCATATCAAATACAAGGAGTACCCACCCTCATCTTATTTAAAAATGGGGAGGTTAAGTGGCGCCAATCAGGGGTGATTCCTGCCAAAAACCTAGAACAAATCATAAAGCAATATTCTTAAGAGGTAGAATAACCACTTTAACTTTATTCAAACAAAGCAGTAAAGAGAAACAGACTCCAATAAGAATTAACGCAGCAGAATGATGGTGCCTATATAAGTATAAGAATTATCTATTGAATAATTTCATTTTGGGGTGCTCGAATCCTTTGGGTTTATCCTTGGAAAACTACAAAATAAAATGCAAAATAATACACCTGCCATAGAAATTTTACCTCATTTCTCCAACTTAATTGTTAAGTAATTCTATCCCGCTTGATTTAAGGCCATTCATCAATATCCATGACATATTAATATATTTGACAAATGGGAAAATACTTATTTTGGTTGAGCTTAATCCTTTTCATTGCTCCAGTGGATGCACAAAATTTCAATCGACCTGTACCGCCAAATTACTACCCTTACCAATTTATTGAAACTAATAATCTTAGCGGCTATTTTCTTACCTGTCCCTTAAAGCTAAACGTGAACCCTGGTGATCCCAATTATTATGCTCCTACCCCAACCTTATTAGACAGTAATGGTTTTATCGTTTGGTATATGCCCAACGAAGCTGCTAATATTGGAGACTTTAAATATTTCGAAAATGAACAAGTATTTGGTTATATCCGAACCGCCAATGGACATGCATCATACCAATTATTAGATCTTAATTTAAACATTGTGGATTCATTTACGAATTTAAATAATGTGGAAGCAGATGCCCACGAATTTCAAATATTATCTAACGGAAATTATATAATTGGAGGAATTAAAGATTCCATCATGAACCTGGTTGGTTATACATTTAATGGCAATCCAGGTAGCCCTAACACAACTGTTAAAGCATATATAATTCAAGAATATAATGCCAGCCATCAACTTGTTTTTGAATGGAATAGCCTGAATCATATATTCCCAACCGAAGCTTATGATATGTATGGATACAATGTAAATGGATTTGATTATTGCCACGGAAACTCAATAGATGAAGATCTAGATGGTAATCTAATTATTTCTTTTCGACATTTAAATGCCGTTTATAAAATTGATCATTTAACGGGCAATATTATTTGGATTCTAGGCGGAAAATCATCGGATTTTACCTTCCCTAATGACGGAGGCTTTAGTGGTCAGCATGATGCCAGAAGACAGCCTGACGGAACTATTAGTCTATTTGACAATGCCAATTCAGCTCCACCGCCTCGAAAATCCAGAGGTGTGAAATATAGTTTAGATACCATTAATTGGACTGCAACAAGAACCTGGCAATATATTCATATCCCATCCTTTTTTTCCCGAGCTATGGGGAATCATCAAATAAATGGGAGTAATCAACACATTATTAATTACGGTTGGAATTATAGACCTAACCCAAGTATTTTAGTTGTTGATAACCTTGGAATGATAGATGCTCGAATTAATTTTGCTGATTCTGTAGTAAGTTATAGATCTTATCTGAATCAAATACCTTTATCCATTACCCGTCCTGAAATTACATGCACCAATGATGGTATAAATATTGTTTTATCCGCTCCATCCGGTTTTGCTGAATATAGATGGAGTACTGGTGAAACTGGTGCTTCTATTTATGCCAACCAATCCGATACATTTCAGGTTTGGGTAAATTATGGAGCCGGTTATCTGGGCTCCATCCCCTTTTACTTCGACCAACTACTTTCCGATTGTACCGTTGGCATTGAAGAGCCAGAAGGTGAAAATCAATTGGTTTATATAATCGGTTATTATGATTTGCTTGGCAGGGAGGTGGATTATCAAATTCCCGGTCAATTATATATCGTTAGATTTAGTAATGGTAAGAAGGAAATGAAATATTTTCCTAAATAATTGGAGTTATTTTATTTAAGATCCAATACTTTGCCAGTACATCCGCTGGGTTCCATAATCCTTAAATAATTAGCTAAGGTTGGGGCAATATCAGTTATTGATGCTTCCTGATTAGTGCCTCCTGCAACAATACCCTTACCCATAATAATAAATGGAACATGGGTGTCATAGGCATAAGAACTTCCATGAGTTGTACCTCCTTTGAGTGCCTTGTCATCATCTATCCATTGTGGCTCTAAAACCAATAGTACATCTCCACTTCGATCGTAATCGTAACCACGTTGGATTTTTTGAAACATTAAATTTCCTAATGCTATGGTGGCCATTTGATAGGCTGGTATTACATCCGCGACTCCTTCGAAATCTCTAGTAAATTCAACTACCTTATCCTGAATATTTTTTAAATCTATTTTTTTCGATTTAATTAAATCACGATTCAAATAAACCTGTTGGTTATCATAATGTGACACCCAATTATCAGACCCTAATTCATTATTTAAAAAATCCTTCAAAGTAGATTCATAATCTTTACGCTGAAATCCTCCTGTATGAATTTTCTCGCTTTTTAAATACGCAGGTGCATTAACTACCCCATGATCTGCCGTTAAAAAAACAACAAAGTTTCCCTTGCCTACATTTTTTTCCAGATATTGAAAGAGGCGTTTTAATTCCAAATCCAATCGAATATAGGTATCTTCTGCCTCAATAGAATTAATGCCAAATTGATGTCCCACATAATCCGTGGAAGAATAACTCAGGGCCAAAAAATCTGTAATTTCATCTTTGCCCATCTCTTCCTTTTCTAAGACCTCTAGGGCAAAATCAGTGGTGAATGTATTACCAAAAGGAGTCCGGCTCAATAATCCAAAATCATAAGAACCCCTAATTGCAGGCAAGTCGTGGGGAAAAACTGGCTTTTCTTCTTTTTTGAATTTTACTTCAAAATTGGTATCATCAACGGTACTTTCTGTATATTGATCAATAGGTAAAAGGGTATTCCATACCTGATTTAAATATTGATCTGCCAGTTTTTTTTCATTATAAGTTTGCACATAAGCTGGCAATTGATTCATATAAAAGGTACTGGTAATCCAGTTCCCGGTGCTAGGATCATACCAATATGCGCCATCGGCCATATTACCTGCAGGTAAAATAGCACCCCTATCCTTTAATGCAATGCCTATTACTTTAGATTTTTTATTGGTAAATATTTCGAGTTCATCCGTAATGGTAGTAGTAAGTAAATGATCGGGTGACATTTTTCCATTTTCTGAATTACTTCCAACGGTTTGAACATTTGGATCCTCTACCACATAAACCGACTTGCCAAGTTTACGATCGAACCAATCATTAGCCACGATTCCGTTATAGGCTGGAGAGGTACCTGTATAAATAGCTGCATGCCCAGGTCCGGTATAGGTAGGAACATAATTATAATGTAAGTTCTCGAAAGATCTACCCTTTTTAAGTAGATATTTAAATCC
>JBEIQI010000379.1:0-1040 GCA_040376605.1 Flavobacteriales bacterium
CTCCAGCAGGCCATCTATTGGGTTTATAGTTGTGGGAGTAAAAGTATTTATCGGTCCTTATGGCTCTTGAAGGATATCCTACATTTATTTGGTCGCCCTCTACCCGCCCCATATCATGCCGCTCTTTACCTACTAAGGAAAAATGTCGGCTGTTATCAATTCTCCCAGATTTTTCGGATAGCAATAGGTTTAAAAAGCTCTTACCTGTCATCTGAGTGTGCGGTTTCAATCCGGCTACTTCCATTAATGTAGGAGCTACGTCTGGAAAATTAATAAAATCAGAAATAGTTCTTCCTGCTTTAATTTTATCTCCCCAACGCACTGCAAAAGCTACGTGAAAATCTTCATCATATATCTGACCTTTTATACGTGGGAATGGCATTCCCTGATCAGAAGTAACTATGATAATTGTATTATCAAGCATGCCTCTTTTTGCTAAGGCCTCCAAGGCTTTGCCAATCATCATATCATGATATTCAACTTCCACAGCATAATCGGCAAGATCTCCTCTTACCAATTCATTATCAGGCAAAAATTTCTGCACACTCACCGAGCTCAAATCCTTACCGGCTTTTTTATAAGAACCCTGTTCGTATTTTCGATGTGCTTCGTGCGTTCCGAACCAAAAACAAAATGGCTTATTTTGATCCCTTGTGTCGAGGTATTGCTCAAAATTGGAAGCATAATCTTTATTACTAATTCCACTGTGAGGAGGCTTTAAATTAATATTATTAAATTCCCATCCCGCTGGATTATGTTCCCCATAATACACCCCAGGGCCCCAACCTTTTCCCGTAAATCCAATAGAATAACCATTTTTTTCTAACAATTCTGGATAAAATTTCCATTTAGGCGGCATCACTGGAATATGATTAGCGGCTTCTTCAAGTTGCCAAGAGTAACGACCCGTCAAAAAACAAGCTCGTGAAGGCGAACATTTAGGATTGGAAACATACGCATTGGTAAACAAAACGCCTTCATTAGCAATACGATCGAAATTGGGGGTTTTAATATACTTACTACCATACACTCCCATACTC
>JBEIQI010000081.1:0-11230 GCA_040376605.1 Flavobacteriales bacterium
AATAACCCATCGAAAATGAAAGGTTATTATCATGAGGCACGAAAACATTATAAACATGTAGAACTTTTCGTTGAACTTTGCTCGCCGATCGAAGCAAAATATTATATCAATGGACCTTTGGTTCCTAAATCCGATCCTGAATATGGAATCAAGATATTTCACCCGAATGGATTTCAAGCCATAGAAGAAATTTTATTTGAGAATGAAATACTTGAAACTACAAAACTTCAATCACTCATTCATGAGCTCATTATTGAATTAGATAAGCTTAAAATATACTATGCAACCATTGATTTGGAAGATGAAATATTGCTAGAAATGTTACAGTATCAATTGTATCGGATAGCCTCTCTTAGTTTAAATGGCTATGATGCTACTATCACCTTAACCGGTATTCAGGAAATTAGTTGGAGTATTGAAGGGATGGCAAAGCTGGTACAATCATTTAGCTATTATAACCGAATGAACAAGGAGGTGAAAAATAATCAAGCAACCATTTTGTCTCAGTTGAAAAATGCGAAAAATTATCTCCAAAACAACCAGGATTATAATTCTTTCGACAGGTTAGAATTTATTATAAATCATATCAATCCAATTAATAAAACGTTGGTTCAACATCATCGTTCCATGCGTTTACCTTGGTCCGAATATAGAAAAGCCCTCAATCTAAATAATGAATTTCTTTTTGGTCAGGAAAGTTTAAATATGGGGTTTTTCTCCGTCTACTATACCCCTCCTCAACATCAAGATTTGAAGCAGAAAATTGGAGAAAAACTATTTTTCGATCCCGTATTATCTACCGATAGTTTGATGTCTTGTGCCAGTTGTCATGATCCTCGTTTAGCATTTACGGATGGTCTTCCTACAAGTTTTGCCATTAATAGAAGTGGCGAAATAACCAGAAATGCGCCTACATTGCTCAATGTAGCTTTTCAACAATCTTTTTTTTATGATGGAAGGGTATATCAACTGGAACAACAAGCTATCGAAGTAATTCACAACACCAAGGAAATAAATGGAGACCTCAAAAAAATCGCCAAAAAATTACAAGCCAATGAAGCATATAAAACCTTGTTTCAAGAAGCCTTTGAGGGTACCCTGGATGCTAACATTACAGCCTATGCAATTATTATTTGTTTATCTGAATACGAAAGAAAACTAATCAGCCTAAACAGTCGATTTGATAAATATCTACAAGGGGATGAAACGGCTATGAATCAACGGGAAATCAATGGCTATAATATTTTTGCAGGAAAAGCCTTATGCGGTAGTTGTCATTTTTTTCCAATCTTTAATGGAACCGTACCTCCTTTATTTAAAGACACCGAATTTGAGGTATTGGGAACACCTGCCACGTCTCAAAATACTTCTTTAGATAAGGATATTGGAAGATACGCAATTACCAATATGGATATGCATCAATTTGCCATAAAAACACCTACCATTCGAAATATTGAACTCACCGCACCATATATGCACAATGGAATTTATAAAACCCTGGAAGAAGTGATTGAGTTCTATCATAAAGGCGGTGGAGTGGGATTGGGATTTGAGGTGCCGAATCAAACCTTGCCATTCGACTCACTACAATTGTCCGTTGGCGAAAAAGAAGACCTGGTCTGGTTCTTAAAATCATTAACCGATACTACCAGTTGGAAATAAATATCCTGCCCTTCGCTAAATAGATCCTGCCACTTACTTATTTTTACCCTGTAAAAGATTTATTCTGGCGATGTTTGTAAGGCCATCCAAATAAAACCATGCTTCCCCCCCCCTGTAGTAAAACCAATTAACAGAAGTCCCCTGCGAAAAAAATGGGGGAAGGAGTATTTTATATTGAAACGAAAAATAAAATGGATAACCGGGTCCCAAAAATTTGCTCGTTATATAGACCTTCACCCTTTAGAATATTCACTTATTAAACATCAATCCTTTTTATTGCGACCCCTGAAAGATGTTGACATCGTATTACAACATAATAAAGTAAAGAATTTAGCAATAGCACTGGAAAACCTACCCAAAAAAAAGGTTATTTAAATGGTTTGGTTTTAGAGAATGGTCGCATTGCACAAGGCATTGGCGGTGGATTATGTCAATTAGGAAATCTATTATATTGGATGGCTTTGCATACACCCCTTACCATTACCGAAAGATGGCGCCATAGTTATGATGTATTTCCAGATATCAATAGAACCATACCTTTTGCCTGTGGTGCAACCCTTGCTTATAATTATGTTGATCTTCAAATAACCAACAACACCCAGAACAATTTTCAAATCAACCTATGGTTAGATGATGCTTATTTAAATGGTGAAATATTATCTGATACATCTATACAGGAACATTACGAAATCTTCGAAACTGACCATTTAATGACTCAGCAATGGTGGGGTGGTTATACACGTCATAATAAAATATGGAGAAAAACCACTCATATAAAAGACCAGAACACCACCGAAGAACTGATTACTGAGATCATGCCATAATGATGTATAGCCCATTATTGGGAGAATAGATTCTTTCTATCTTTACCCATATGAAATTATACGCTGCAGTTGGGTTAATTGGTTTTCTGTTGATGGGTTGTATTGATGGCACTATCAAAAAAAATTCGACCAACCCTACCCATGAGAAAGAGTTGACTCCACTTGCTACCATTCTAACCTGGCAAAAGGAGCATACCAGTAATCAACAAATCCACCAAAAGGGACTTGTTACCAAAATTTTACAAGACGATAATGAAGGGAATCGACACCAAAAGTTTATTGTAATGGTGGACAATAAGATTACCTTATTGATCAGTCATAATATTGATTTAGCTCCTAGAATCGAAAACCTTCAACATAAAGATAGCATCGAGTTTTTTGGCGAGTACGAATGGAATAGAAAAGGAGGAGTTGTGCATTGGACCCATAAAGATCCACAAGGCAAGCACAGAGATGGATACCTTATTCATCAAGGTATAAAATACGACTAGGTGATGGCTCTTTATCAATATCACCCGTTTTTACTATATTTGGCAAAATTCAATTTCACGTAAATAGTATCTCCTTATGAAAAATAATTTTAAAGCATTCCTATTTGTCGTTTCAATTATATTCATGGTTTCGTGTGGTAATCAACAATCCAAACCATCCAATAATTCAACAAACGATACCATTAAGAATGATAGCCTAAAACAAACAACCTCAAATACGGATAGTGCTTCCAGAAATTCAGCGGACTTCAAAATTTTTATCAACTATTTTTTACATACTTGTTATTATAATAACAACCTGGATAGTTTGGTATTTAGCTCCAGTACTGCTGTTACCAGCTTTATGAATTCTGAAGCAGGTTTTGCAAGATATTATAACCGAGGTGCATTCTGCAATTTATTTAGCTCCGCACCTTATGATTATCCGTTTACAGATAAATTTTATGGCGAAAAATGCATGTATAATGATCTTAATTTATTCAATAAAAAACCTGTAGAAGGTTTCTGCGAAGAATCAAAAGATCCAAATGGTGTATACTATTATCAGGTTACAGAGTTTCCTGATGCATGGGATATGAATAAAGATAAGGCCGTAAAAACCAAATTACCAGCTAAATTTGAAAAGGTGGATAAAATGAAAGTGGATGTTTTAGTCGATAAATATATTGCTAAACAATTTTATTTTGCGCAGATAGAGAATATCTGGTACTTGGTTTATATTGATGATTGTGATTGCAGTGCATAAATGATAATAATAATTTTAATGTATATTTTATGAAAACAAATTTCTATGTAACGCTCGGTATGATAGCAGGTTTAATGTTTTTTTCTTGTGGTAAAGGAAAATCGAATGATCAATCATGTAAAAATGATTCCTTAACCGTTCAGCAAAATACTCCACCTTCTCCCAAAACGGTGCAGTTAAAATGTAAAAGCAAAGGGGTAGATGAATTCGAAAATCCTCAGAATGATGTGATATTGTCTGTGGATGGTAAGGACACAGTTATTGCCCGTATTTTATCTTGTGAAGAAATTACCAAAGAACAATATAAGGACATGCAAATTCCAGCTGAAGCAACTAAAGCTTGCGGAGGTTGGTGGGCAGGCGGTGGTGACTACTTCTATGCCTATATTAAAGATGGTAAGGTAAAGGTATTCCGCGGCTGGCAAGATGAAGGTCAAGAAGATGAAGGCTACCATTGGGAAGAAATGGATTTGACTAAAAAGACAAAATAATACTTGTTATTCTGGTAGAGGAATTTTCTTTTCCAACAAAGGCAAGTCTTTTTTTAATGGTTCAAACTCATGGTACTCCTTAAAATAAGCCTTGTTTAACAAGTGCTGCTTCAGCGGGTATTGGTGGCCCAGAGCTTTATACATTTACCAATTGAAGCTAATCCTATAAAATAAAACTTAGGTTAGTTTCAGGTAGCTCAATAATACATTCCTTTTATTTTATTTCAGCACCGGTTTTGTCGATGTAAAATGATCGGTCGTTCTGCATAACGTTGGCTTTTCCATTCTTAAAAGAGGTTGCATCATCATATATGAGAGGAATGACCTCCATCCCCAACTTATTAATGAATCCCCATTTACCTCCCGTCATTCTTATTCCATCCAATTTTCCGCCAACATTAACTCTTGCCAATCCATCCTTAAATTCATAGACATAATCATATTTTAATGGAGCCACTTCGTTTCCGTTAATGTCTATAAAACCATATTTATCCCCTATCGATACTATTGCCAAACTATCTTGAAAAGAAATGGCAAAATCGAATTTAGCCGGAATCACCTCTTTACCGGTTTTATCAATGTATCCATATTTTTCATTGGACGAAACTATCAGGGCACGACCTGAATGAAAGGATTCGGCCTTGGAGTAGGTAGATGTAATTGCTTGCTTACCTGTTTTGTCAATAAAAATAAAACGTTCATTTAATTCTACCGAGGCCATTCCCTCGGAGAATTTGTCAGCCCGACTGTAGGTATGATCGATAACTAATTTACCCGTTTCATCTGCATATCCAAACTTGCCATTTAATTTTATTCCTGCCAAACCTTCCGAAATCCCCGTTGCCGATTCGTATTTAATGGGTATCACTAGTTTACCTGTTTTATCAATATATCCCCATTTGTTATTGAGTTGAACACTTGCTAAGTTTTGATCGTAGAATTCATCCACCTGATCATATTTTGCCGGAATAACTTCGTTACCATTAGCATCCTTAAAACCATATTTGTTGTTGCCTCCTTTAAACTTAACCAGACTATTGGAGGTTTGGGTAAATGCAAAACACGCAAGCAAGAGCACCATGATGGTGGTTATACTACGTTGTAAAAAAACTCTAGGTTGTTGTGCTGTTCTATCCATAAGTTGAATGTGTATATTTTTTTTCTTTGATTTAACGTTTTGTGACTTGGCGAAGGTGGCGATTTTTTGATTCGTTGGATTCTGGCATAATTATTCAGTTTATTTTTAATTCAAATATTTTGGCTTCATTTTATGCATCTATAAATATAATACTTTTAATCGTTTTTAGTTGTAATCTATTTCGAATTAAATAATGGTTTGGGATATTTAGTATACTCCCTTCAACCGTCTTCAATACTCCGTGTTTTCCCGGATGGGACAGTTTAATTAGAATATCAGAAAGCTACTTAGGCAACATTTAATTCATTAATGGTTTCGTCCAAATCATCTTTAGTTTGCAAAGCCATATTCTCAAGTTTCGAAAATTGAACAGAATATTCATATAATAGTTTCGCTGCCTCCGGTACTAAAGTATAATCCATCATATGATTATTTTCTAAACTGCTGCTTACATGATTTACAGCATCTGTAATTGATTTCCCCAATAAATAAACATTGTTTCTGAAATCCATTTCATCGTCGTATATCTTTTGAATAGCCTCAAAAAGTTCATCTTCTTTGCGTAGGTTATGCAATCCCAAAAATGAAAAGATGTTTTTTTTAGTATTTACATCTTCGTATTTTTTAATATGCTGTTTTATTTTCGAACAACTACCTTTTAAAGTTAAGATTTGACTTTCAGCAAATGATGAGTTTGTCTTGTATTCTTTGTAATGTTCATTAAACCTGGTGGGTTCATTCTGAATAGCCTGGGGAGAACCATTAAACTTGAAATGAGTAATAATGGATGAAGATGCGGCAATCGCATGGCATGTTTTCTGCAACTCTTCACACATCACTTTTAAATCATCTTTAAGTTCCGGGTGTTTTGTCTTTAAATAACCTACACCGGTTCGGACAGATTTTTGTATTTCCTGAATATTTTTGATGCTTTTGGCAACTGTATCTAATGTGTCAAGTATGTCTTTCAGCATCATGATTTGTCGATAATTTTTATTAATTCATTTATTGCTTCTACGTAGTCCTTTGATCCATATTTAGCAAACTTGGTAACTTCATTTAAGGTAAATTTTCTAAATTGATTTGTACCTTTTACTTTATTAATATCATTGCATAGTTTAACATTCACCCAATAGTTTTCAAAACACCTGGCAATACGGAGAGGTTTTTTTAATTTCTTATCTGCATACTTTAGTGGGAGGAAAAATGGGACTGTATTTTTAAATACTGTAGGGTTAGCCTCCAACATTTTTCTTATAATAGAAACTTGATCCTTTTTACTTAGTTTTTTATTAGATGTGATGGATTCAAATTTTTTTCTAAGTGCTTTCCAGTTGGATGGAAATTGTTTTTCAAAATGATTGAAATAGGGCGATATCCCTTTAAAACTTTTATTATATACTATGTGATAAGCAGCCAAATTAAATGCATTCATTTTAAATAGGCCATTTTTATTTCCATATATAATGTTTACTTCAACATCTTTACTAGTTGCCGTTGAATCAATAGTTACGGTTTTAAATGATTTAAAAATATAGGCTGCCAATAAAATTAAAATGGGACTCCCTAATCCTAAAATATGTATAGGAATATTTTTGGAAACATTATTTTTTATGGCTAGCAAATATGCAATGGTTAATACATATGATTCAGGGTGTGGTTCAGTGAAGGTGATGGTTTTATTATTTATAATTATACTGTTGAGGCTGCCTTTGCATTCTAAAGGCCCCCCTAAACTAATCGCAACGGCTTCTGGTGAGTTCTTCTTGATATTTTGAATGGCTTTGGTGATGGTATTGTAGTCATACGCATGTACCACTATATACTTTTTTATATCATCTAGTAAATCTTTGTTTCCATATTTCCCCTTTTGTTGGGCTGAATATAATTTAATAGTGTTGTTTTGAAATGGAGTTAAGTTAGGGAAGCAATTTTTATAGATTGGTTTAAATGCCCCGCAAATTTGCAATACAGGTATGGTTGTATCTTCTGCACCAATAATGGCATGTGGGGCAATGGCTAATTGTTTGGACGTGACTTTTTTATAATCAATTGCAGCAAGCTCCTTATTACAAGCACTAATAATGGTTTTGTTTAGCGCAATCCTTTTGTTTAAGGTTTTTGTTGATAGCTTTTTTCTTTTCTCAAATTCTTCCGCAGCTATTTTCTCTATGGCGATGGACTGAGGCAGATGTTTTTTGGCAATGGCATTCAAACTGGTGAAGTTACCATTGTCACTTAGCACAAAATCGAATTCAGATGATTGGTATTTACCACTTGTAAAGGATGATGAATATGCTTTACTTACCAGTACTGTCCTCACTTTACTCCTAAAGGGTTGTTCTGCTTTTAATATGGGGTCAAGTATATTGGTTAGGTATTGTATCGGCATAGTTTTTATTCTTCTTCAATTACAAATTCAGTTTCGCAATAAGGGCATTCAATGTCATAAGCATCTCCTGCATCATTTGGTCTTTCAAAGTCCCCCAAAATAACTTCTTCGCCACATTCAGGACAAATTACTATCGAAGATAAGTCTATATTAGTGCCATCATCTTCAACAAAATTTTCATCATCTTCTTGTGGAGGGTTAATTTCAACAAAGTTTGATGAATCATCCAAAAAATCCAATAAATCCTCATCCTCATAGCTGGTATCGTCTTCATAGCTCATTGCTCCATCATCTGGAACAGTCATGCCTTGTTCACCATCTATTTTAGACTTTTGCTCTTTTTGGCAGTGCTCAAGATCTTTTTTGGCATCATTTGATTTTTTAGAGGCCAGTGAATAATCCATAATGGCATATTCTAATTGATTCATGTCATTCTCAATATTCCCTTCGGCTTTGTGTAATGATTCTCTTGCCCCTAAATTTGCCCCAATACCACCCATAATACTTCCAATTACTGCGCCTCCCACAACTGCAACAGGAATTGATGGCGCTGCAGTTCCGCCTGAAGCTGCTGTTGCTGCTCCTGAAAATTGCCCGCCAGCTGTAGCGCCGCCAAGCGCACCACCAACAGCTCCACCAAATGCTATGCCTAAAAATTGGTTATGAAGATCTTCATAATTATTAATGTTATTATCTAGTGCTTGCAAGGAATTCCTAAATACACGAGCAGCACTTTCAAGTTCGGCATTCGACTTTTCTAAGTTGTCTTTTTCTTGTTTACAAGGATCTTCTTGATTATTTGGCATAGTGAATATTTTTAGATTAATGAATATTTTATTGGGTTAATGGCTCCATTGGAGCCTGGTTTCCAACTATGCTGGATATTTAATGAATGTGGATTAGCTTCATATATATTATTTAATTGAAGTGCAACCCAACTAGGCCAATGCGTTTTTGACAACGTGGAGTAACTAATTCTATCCAATGCTAATGAAGGTTTATCATATGACTCCTTATTTTTTTGTAACCATTTGCCGGTAACTTGGGCATACGAGCCTAGAACCATCCCTCCAGAGTCTATTTTTATATGTGGTAACGTAATTCTAATCTCATTTTTACCATTGGTAATAAAGGCGTAGGAAATAACCTTTCGAAACTTATGTGTGATTTTAACTCTTGTGATTTTGCCTTTAACTTTAATTAATTTGTTGTTGTACTTCGACCCCTGTTTTTTTAAATTATCAATAGTTACCAGTTGGACCTTTGGCTCCTTGTAAGTGATCGTTGTCTTTTTGCTTGCCTGTACCCAATCGTTATAAATTTTTGTATTTGGGTTTGTAAGAACATAGGCTATTTTTTTGGATGCCATTATTATAAGTAGTAGCTCTCTAATTAATGAACCATTTTCTATACTTATGTCATCTATACTGGCAATGGAATGTTTATTGGAAATAGATTGTTTATATAAACTTAATGCACAAGGCAAAAGCTTTTGGATCATGGCATCCGTTTTTGAAAATATACCCTCCAGTTGTTTTTTTTGCTGTCCCGGGGTAGCAGTAAATATTTTTTTTAACGCCACCCAATGATCAGAACAAAGTTTGGCTGCCTGTTTGTGGTTGGCTTTTATTTGACTGGTTGTTCTATGTGGCAGTTCGTTTAGGTTTACCGAAGCAGCTATATTTGTATAATATTCTTTTGCAAAGGCAGCAAACCATCTATCAGCACTTTGCTGGATTCGTTCATTTTGTTTTTCACTAATTTGATTGGTAAGTTTAAGTGACTTTTTATAATCAAAACTTTCAAGAAAGTTTATATAGTTGTTTATTGTTTTGGTTTTTTTGTTTTTCTTTTTCAGCGCTATTATAAGTTCTTCTTTAAGAGCTGGCCAGTTAGCTTGCTTTTTTAGCGGCTTGTGTAAGTTTGTTAGGTAAGGTTTGATCAAATTATCTTTTTGTGATGCCAGTAATGATTTTGTTCTGTTTAGCTCAATGAATGAATTTATGTTAGCCAGTAGTTTTCTCTGTTTTTGTTGAGATGTGTCTAGCAATCCTTTCCATTTCTTTTGACGAATTCTTTTTTCAATTGCAGAGGGATGTACAGTGTTTTTGGTGGTAATGTCTAGGGATTTTATTTCAAGCGCAGTTAATTTATTCCTACATGTTATTTCTTGCTTTTGAATACTCTGTAATTGTCCTAAAAGTTTTTTGAGATTTGCGTTTGCTGGCATAATTTTATTTTAATGGTCAAAAATAGCATTTTATTAATACCATCTTCAAGTTATGTGATTAATTTCAATTAATAATTTATTAGTTTTTTGTTGGGGAAATTATTTCCATCCAAGCAAGAATTAAGGGTTACAAATGTATGCTGCTAACGGACCCGCAATTGGCCACGTGCCGTTTTTTAAAGGTAATAAACTTTAACCAAACTAAAATGGTAGCGGGGCGTAAATTTTTATAATACGCCCAGGCGGTTTATGTTCTAAGAACTTCAAACAATACGGAATGCAAGGCATGTGGGCCATTGGGAGTTAGCAACTGCAGGGTTAACTTGGATAAATCAACATGTATCAAAAAACGACAGAACAACTTTAAGGAATGATAAAGCAACAATTATGATTCAGTTTTTATGGGTTATTCCACATTAATTTCCGTATCGTATAATACATTCGCAGTGATTTTTGTTTGTGATTCTATCTTTACATTTTTTCCTTTAATTAATAAAAAGAAAGCACTCCAAATAGTAAGCACAAAGAATCCTCCTACGGCTAATCCTATTGCCAATCCTTTATTTGATTTTCCCTCTTTGGCAATATTTACTGAGGATAGTGGAATTATCGTACCATCTTTTGCTTTCACTTCTTCAACATTAATTTCAAGATAACCAGGTTTACCTAGTGCTGCGGCTTTTGAACAATTTATTATTTTGCCATAAGCTTCACTTCCCGCTGGAATTACAACCTTACCATCAATCGTTACATTATATTTTACCCTGTAGATGATCTTAGTATCTTTTAAAGCAGTTTTAGAATCTATTGCTTGCACAAGTTCAACAACAACTTCAGTACCGGCCGGCAGTGTAATTTTTTTTTGAGATGAGGATGAAAATGAAAGACACAGCATAGCTCCAATAAGTATCCAGCTAATTAATTTAGTTGTAGGGTTCTTTATTTGTGGCTTTATTATCATATTTTGAATTCTTAAATAGTTTACGATTGCAAAATACAATACTATATAAAAAAATACAATGTAATGCTATATAAACTACTGATATCCAACTTAATTGATTTTACGAGCAAAAATTCTGACCCAAAATTCAATACACATATTATTGGCTAATAAAAGCTTTAGCTAAGGTGAGTTAGAAAAATTGATATCGAAAACTTATTTCAGCTAAAAAGGAGGAATAATGGAAGTTAGCACCGACCTTGGCTGTTGTTGCTAACTAGTATTATCAGCAACTAATTTAATCAAAATTTTTCTGC
>JBEIQI010000054.1:0-14359 GCA_040376605.1 Flavobacteriales bacterium
ATGTAAACATAGTGGCTCAACAATTGCCCGAAATACCTAAAGAAAATATTTTAGCTGAACCCTTGCGAAAAAATACGGCTCCTTGTATAGCTTATGCAGCCTATAAGATTCGTAAAAGAAATCCGAATGCTACCATGCTAATTACACCTGCCGATCATTTGGTTACCAAAGAGGAGGAGTTGGTTAGAATATTAAACATGGGTATTGAATATGCAAGTGAAAACGACGTATTGTTAACCATGGGAATTAAACCCACCAGGCCTGATACAGGTTATGGATACATTCAGTTTAGTCAGAAGTCCAATAGCAATCCAGAAATTAAAAAGGTAAAAACATTTACAGAAAAACCTGAAATTGAAATGGCTCGCCATTTTGTAAGTAGTGGTGAGTTTTTGTGGAATAGTGGAATGTTTATTTGGAAGCTAAAAACCTTTATGGAGGTTTTTGAGAAATATATGCCCGAAGAGTTTACCTTGTTTAATGATGCTGAAGCCATTATGGATACTCCTGCCGAAGCCAAGGTAATTGAGGATGTATACCAAGAAGTGCATAATGTTTCCATAGATATCGGGGTAATGGAAAAGGCAGACAATGTTTATGTAGTTTTAGCAGATTTTGGCTGGAGTGACTTGGGAACATGGGGCTCTTTATATGATGAACTTAAAGAAGATGGAAGCAATTCGGTGGTTGGTAAAAATGTGATGATGTATGATAGTCACCATTGTATGGTGCATGTTCCAAAGGATAAATTGGTAGTTATTCAAGGTCTTGAAAACTGTATTGTGGCTGAAAGCAATGGAGTTTTATTGATTTGTAAGATGGAAGATGAACAAAAAATCAAACATCTGGTAAACGAAGTAAGAATTGAGAAGGGGGAGAAGTTCCTTTAATCCGCAAACAAAGCTTCTGTAACCACTTTTACTTCAGCTATTCCACTTACATAATACATTCTCCTGTCCTCCAAGCATTGACATAAAAAACGGGTCCGTTGTTTTGCTCCCTTTTTAAAAATCTTACCATTGCCAATTGAGAATATGGATCCCTGTGGTATTTCTTCCAGATGAATGACCGGTTTGGTATCATATTTCTTTAAGGTGCGATAAAGCCCCTGATCTGTACAACTACTTGCTTTTGGATTCATAATGTATTTATCCAATGCCTCCTCAACATCTGCCGGGAAAATATTTCTGCCAATAAAATGGAGTAAAAGCACCCTAAACTCATGCTTCCATTCTTGTCCATGAGGTGCTACATGATCACGGTATTTTTCCCATTGAACCAAATGTGCTACTTCGTGACAAAAGGTGATGAGAAATGCATACTTATTTAAATCATGATTAACCGATATTTTATGCACTCCTGATCTATATGGACTTTGATAATCACCAAACCTGCTATTTCTACTTTTGCTAATACGGAAGCGTATTCTATAAAAAACAATCCAATCATATACTAAATGAGCCGTATCCGGAGGGCAAAAATGCTCCAGTACTTCAATATGTTTTGCTCTTTTATCTTGAGGTGTTGTATTCATTTTACATCCTAAAGGTGCTATTAATTTTAGGTTATTCTAATTTGTATCTATAAAAGTTTTCAGCATATCGTTTTTAATATAATTTCAGAAGGCTGTATATCGTTAACTTTTGTATTTTTACTTAATAAGAAGCTGGTAATGAAAAATAGAGTTATATATCAATTAGTTACAATTGTTATTGGAATTGTTTCAAGCTGGTCCATTGGACGGGCACAAGGTATCATGACCCCTGGTACCCGATTTGCCGTAACAACCATTTCAAAGGAGTATAAAACTTCAGAGGGTAAATCTATCCGTTGGACTCAGCTGGTGGACCAATATCCAATTTATAAATTGAAGGGTGTTTATCAAGTTTCTTTTCTGGCAAAGAAAAGTAGTTTATTTAATAGAGAGCTATTGCTAGAAAAGGGTATTGAAATAGGATCCGAGATAGGTAA
This sequence comes from Flavobacteriales bacterium, assembly GCA_040376605.1. Classification (GTDB taxonomy): domain Bacteria; phylum Bacteroidota; class Bacteroidia; order CAIKAF01; family CAIKAF01; genus JANWKQ01. The sequence goes on from JBEIQI010000054.1 coordinate 1,972, forward strand.
TATTATTACCATGAGGGCACCTGTGGATGTTTTGCCGGAATTGTTCAATATTCCCGGATTGAGCTATTTAGAGGTGGCTGGAAAGGTGGCCCCTGATCTTAATAGAGTTTTGTTTGATACTCGTGTGGATAGTATACACAAAGGAATTAACCTCCCTGAGATTTATACCGGTAAGGATGTACTAATTGGAATTACCGATTGGGGTTTTGATTATACGAACCCCATGTTTTATGATACTTTACTAACTCAAACACGCATTTTATCGGCTTGGGATCAATACAAGCTTTCTGGGCCAAATCCGGCGGCGTATCCATATGGAACTGAATATAATGGATCCACAGAATTATTAGCCGCTCAATCTGATACAGCGAATATTTATTCATATGCAACACATGGATCTCATGTGGCTGGAATTGCTGGTGGCAGCGGTGCTGGAACCATCTATAGAGGAATGGCATTTGAATCAGAATTTTTGATGGTTACCATTAGAATTGATCTGGCCTCCATTTTGGATGCTTATAGCTGGATGAAGGCAAAGGCCGATTCAGAGGGTAAAAGATTAGTGGTTAATATGAGTTGGGGTTTATATCATATTGGCACGTTAGATGGAAATTCATTAGTTAGTCAAGCCATCGATCAACTTTCTACTGATGGAGTAGTTTTTTGTAACTCTGGAGGAAATAATGGTGATGTAAATTTTCACATCAAAAAGGAATTTAATGCGGATTCACTTAAATCAAGAGTTAGTTTTTATACCTATTCATTTGCAACGATGTGGGGTCAAAGTTTAACGATGTGGGGCGAAACAAATCATTCCTTTGGATCTAAAATAGTTTTAATGGATGCGGCCAATGTACCAGTGGCAGCTACCCCTATGTATTTTACGAACGTAGATACCAATTATATAGATAGCATGCTCATTGTGGGTGCCGATACAATTTGGTATTCTGTGGAAGCCGTAAATGCTCATCCCCTCAATCAACGATGCCATACCCGATTTAGGGTTAAAAATAAAACAAGTTATAAAACAGTATTGGTAGCCTATGCCGATAGTGGGACAGTCCATTTTTGGAATGTTGTTGAGCTAATTAATGGTGCTGGTAATTGGGGGCAAACATTTACTAGTCTGGGAGCAGGTTATACGGCTGGTGACAATCTTTATGGGATTAGTGAACCGGCTGTTACCAAAAGCCTCATAACGGTTGGAGCACACTTGGCCGAGTTTATCAATGGATTGGGGAATTTGGTGGGTGGATCTGGTGCCAATTTTAGTAGTCGCGGCCCAACCATTGATGGACGAATAAAACCTGATATTTCCGCACCTGGGGCCAATGTATGTTCTTCTATTTCATCCTTTACAGATAATGCCTATACTCAAGTTACTTCTGTTTCGTTTAACACCAGAAATTATCCATTTGCCAAGTTTTCTGGGACATCCATGTCTTCACCTGCTGCAGCTGGGGTAGTTGCCTTGATATTAGATGCTAATCCACTATTAACTCCTCAGGAGATAAAAGATATATTATTGACGACGGCCAGAGAAGATTCTTATACAGGAGATTTACCTGATTCGGGCAATACCCAATGGGGCCACGGTAAATTAAATGCCTATTATGCCATTGCATTGGCATTAAATATTGTTAATATGGATACCTATCAAAATCAAAACATTTTAGTTTTTCCTAACCCAACGCAAGATCTTTTGTATTTGATTTCGGATGCTACCGAATTGTTTGATGGTGAGCTATCAATTTATTCAGTGGATGGAAAATTAATGAAGGCCAGTCCATACCAAATGAATGCAGCCATTGATGTAGCCGATTTGCCGAATGGAATGTATTTGCTGAAACTAGTAAATTCAACCAGCTCCTTCACCAGTAGATTTGTAAAAACCTATTAATCGCATCTGTTTTTAACAATTTGATAATTATAGATTAACAGCAGATTAGCATTGTTGATAATTGTCATAGAAACTGGATAAGGCCCGTAAAAATTGATGTTTTAAGCAATTGTAGAGTTTATTTTTTAACATTGTTTTTTTTGTATAAAAGAATTAGTTATTTCACTACGTTATATAAATAAAGAGATTGAATGGCTCAGAAAAAAAACCTACCCAAGATTTTCGTATTAGATACTTCTGTTATCATTTTTAACCATAATGCCTTAGAAAGTTTTGAAGAACATGATGTGGCGATTCCAATTACCGTTTTGGAAGAATTGGATAATTTTAAAAAGGGGAATGATATAAAAAACTTTGAGGCTCGCGAATTTATCAGAATTATAGATGCCTATTCCGAGGGTCGGTCACTTACGGATTGGATTCCATTGAATGGTAAATCAAAAGGTAAATTTAAAGTGGTGATGGAAGAAAATACTAAACCCGATGCCACTAAAATTTTTGGAGATAATAAAAATGATCATAAAATTCTTAATGCTGCTATAAAAGTAAGAACCGATTTTCCCAATAGAAAGGTGGTTTTGGTTACCAAGGATATCAACCTTCGAATCAAAGCTAAGTCGTTGGACATTCATGCCGAAGATTACGAAACGGGTAAGGTAAAGAATGTAGATGATTTATATAAAGGCAATACCCAAATCGAAGGTATTGATGCAGCCCTAATCGATAAAATTTATCAAACGGGATTTTGTGAAGTAAACGAACTTTTCGATAAGGATCCTATCCCAAACCATTACTTTATTTTAAAGAATGGTCGTACCTCGGTATTGGCTTTTTTTAATCCAGTTACCTATAAAATAGAAAGAGTAGAAAAACGAACCTGCTATAATATTAAACCTAGAAATGCGGAACAGGTTTTTGCATTTCATGCAGTTATGAACCCTGAGGTGAGAATAGTTACCATTCAGGGCGTTGCTGGTACAGGTAAAACCTTGATTGCATTGGCAAGTGCATTGGAGCAAAGGAGTGACTTTAAACAAATTTATCTGGCCCGCCCCGTAGTACCCTTAAGCAACAAGGATATTGGTTATTTGCCGGGTGACATTAAATCGAAGTTGAATCCTTATATGGAGCCTCTTTATGATAACTTGAAGTATATTCAAAATACTTTTGATGATAGAGACAAGGACGGAAAAAAAATTACCGAAATGTTGGAGAATGAAAAAATTGTTATTACTCCACTAGCATATATTCGAGGAAGAAGTTTATCTCATATCTTTTTTATTATTGATGAGGCACAAAATCTTACGCCTCACGAGATAAAAACTATTATAACAAGAGCCGGCGAAAAAACGAAAATCATTTTTACGGGTGATATTTATCAAATTGATACGCCTTATCTGGATACTCAAAGTAATGGATTGTCATACTTGATAGATCGTATGCATACCCATCCGATTCATGCTCATATTACTTTGGAAAAGGGCGAAAGATCGGAACTGGCAGATGTTGCTAATGAACTGTTGTAGGCGATAAACTGCTTTTTTTATCATTCAACCATAGCTGAAAATTAACTACCTTTATCCTTGGTTTGATCTTGTATATAAGTTACATGATGGCCATTTGGAGTTAATGTTATTTATATGAAAAAACTGTTTTTAATTGTATTATCCAGCACTGCTACCTTATTTGCTCAGTTTGAAGGGGCATTTATTAATCATGATGCAGGTGGATTTGTAGGAGTTGAAATGGGTTATCAAGGGTACGATAGGGTGTTAACGAAAGACTCTTTATATAATGGAAATTTAAGGAGAAGTATTTCGGATGTTACCATACGACTATTTGCCCATTATAGTCCCATTGAAAAACTTTCGCTTTTTGTTTCAGTACCTTTAAAAATAGTTTCTTCAAGCGAAAATTATACGACTTTATTAACCAACTTTCCAGATACGTTGCCTTCTAATTCATTATTCAATGTTGGCAATGTTCAATTTGGAGTTAAGTATAAATTTTTTCATAAGAAGGAATGGCTCCTAGCAGCTTCGGTATTAAGCGAATTTAAAACCAGTTATTATGAAGACAAGGATGGATTAAAAACTGGCTTAGAGGCTTTTTCTTTTAATCCAAACTTTCATGTGGCTAAAACATTTAAAGAAAAATATTATATCAATCTTGATTTGGGAGGAACATACCGAACGGATGATCACAGCGGAGATGCAAAAATTTATGCGGAGGTGGGCACCAATTTTTGGAAAGAACAAATTTGGTTAAGATTGGGTTTTGATGTTCGGCAGTCATTTAGGAATGGCAATTTCCTTTATCCCAATAATCGACAAACAGGGTTGTATTTAAATGATAGGGAGTATTTGGGAATTGTATTTAGGGCAGAGTACAATCATCCGGTGGGTGTTGGTTTTTATGCAGGTGTGAATGCCTATTTTAATGCTGATAATATTCCGGCCTTTCCATATGTAAATGGGGGTATATTTTATCGTTGGAAATACGATTTAAGACAAGAACTTCCTTACAAGATTATTCCAATGGAAACAACTACTAATTAAAACATTTCTTCTGTATGAAAAAGATTTTTTTATTGGCTAGTCTTACCATTTCGATTCAACTATTTTCTCAAAACTTCAAGGCGGATAATATCAAAAATTATATTGGGCATACTTACCATTATTACATGTTATTAGGAGTGGTTGAGTTAAGGTTGGATGCCAATTATACCTATATGGCCAAGTATGAATCAGAAGGAATGTATTGGTATAATTCCGGAAGTTTTAAATTGGAAAAAGGATTAATTAAACTATCTCCTGAAATCTGCCGACAATTTCCGGATGCCGAAGAGGGGATTGATTGCAGCAATACCTTGGGTGAAGCCAAAATTGATTTAATTGAAGATTCCTATTCTCTATACTATTCCGAATATATTTTTATAGAATCCAGAAATAATAAACAGCTCCTGATGGAGGGTAAGGAGAATGATAGTTTTAGAATGCCGGTACCTGGTAAAGAAGTGCCTGAAGGTGAAACAAGGATGATTGGGAAATGTCAGGTAATCACCATGGGCATGAAAAAGGGGATAACCACCTCAGCGGTTAAGATTAGAAAAACGCCTGAGATGGAAGGTGAAGAGTTGGTTTATTACAGCGAAATATTTGCCCCTGAACAAAAATCAGTTCCTAATAAAACCTCTGTTACTATAATTGCCCGAACCCTGGAGAAACAAACAGTTCAAAAATGGGAAAACTATTGGTATTATGTGCATGTGGGTGCCCATGATGGGGTTTGGATGTTTGGTGAATTTGTGAAGATATAGGCGCATGAATTCAATTGACCTTGGCTCTATTGTATTCGGAAATATTCCCGTTGAACCCAATGTTCAGTTTCTTAATGGATGTTTTACTAATACGTACAACTTTTTAAAAATGGTTGGTGAAAAGATAGAACTTCCAGATAAACTCGATTGGATTTATGATAGACTTAATCAGGAGTCTTTTATTTATTTGGATGAATATAGGATTCAATTGAAGGGTAATAATTTTTTCATTAAAGGATATACCCGAGAACACGAGCCTTATTTTATTGAAGATTTCCGAAACGAACATTATTTGCAAATGGATTGTTCCCTACAAACAGGCAAGGCTCATTTTTATTTTGCCTACCTTGAATGTGATGGGAAATATAATAAAGGTATTGCACGGATAGAATTACCTTCGGCATACCAATCGGTCTTTATAGCTAGGATGAATAACGCTGAACCAGGCCCGGTGCAGGTGAAGGATTAAGGCTTGATTGGCTTGGGTGTATGATGAGTTTGTAAGTTTAATTTATTGGGGTGCAGAATTATTATAAAATAAAAAGACTTAAAGCTTTCGCCTTAGGTCTTTCGGTTGAATGTATGATCAGCTTAATCCAGAGCCTTTATTGATTTGGTTGAATATTTGCCTAGGCTTGTTGGAATTTTTCTATCGATTAACCGAAATATATAATTATTAATTTTCGAAAGTTAGTATCGGGATTTGTTTTAGGTTATGGTTAATGCTAGCATACCATAGGAGATGTTCTATGTAAATATTTTAAAAAAAAGGGTCATGCATTATAACAATACACGACCCTTTCAGGATATTTTTTTCAAAATTACTCCACCACCAATCTTCTAACAAAATGATGAGACCCGATGTCAAGTTTAATTAAATAAGCACCAGCACTCCAGCCATCAGTTTGAATTTCGATCAGTTGATCTTTCATGATTCCTTGTGAAGAATAGATTATTCTTCCCCTCACATCCATTGCAGAAATTGTATAATCTCCCTCAACGGATCCATCACCTTTAATATATACAGCACCATTAGTTGGATTAGGATATAAAGAGAAATTTCCTTCTTCATTTTCTGAAATACTGAAAGTGCTAGCTACCAATACAGTAATTGAATCAATACAACCGTTAGAATCAACAACTGTTGCTGTATAACTTCCTCCTGCTAATCCACTAATATCTTCAGTAATGGCACTGTTCGACCAGCTAATATTGTACGGAGCGGTTCCTCCAGTAACAGTAAGATTAATTGAACCATCATTCCCTATACTTTCCGGCACAGTAGTAGCTGATAAATTTAATGCAAGGGGCTCTGTAATGGTTGTCGAATCAAGAAGAGTGCAACCATTCGCATCTTCTATTAATAAACTATAGGTACCCGAAGAAAGTGTATTGATATAAGTTGTGGTATCTGAATTTTCCCAGAGGTAAATATAAGGTGATACGCCACCACTAACACTTACGGAGATACTTCCGTCTGTTTCTCCAAAACAAGAAACATGATTGTTGGTAAAAACATGATCTAGTTGGGTAGGTTGATCTAATGTATAAGTTACAGAATCAGTGCAGCCGGATTGTGATGTAACAATCAATGTATAATCCCCTTGACTTAGATTGGATGCATATTCCGTAGTATCGCCTGTAGACCATAAATAGGATAATGTTTCAGGAGAATTAAATAGAATAACTACTTTACCATGACCTATATTTACACCTCCAATGGTTACAGAATCACTAACACCATCAATATAGGATGATCCACCTCCGCCTCCTCTGCAATTACCACTTCCTGCACCTCCGTACCAGCCGCCGCCGCCACCATAACCTTCGCAACCGCAGCCAGATGGCGATCCTCCGTAACCAAATCCACCCGCCATGGCAGGATTATTAAAACTAACACAGGTACCAACCCCGCTTCCGCTTTGGGTGCCACCCTCACCTCCGGGATTAGAAGCATAATCAGGATCTCTATAGCCATTGCCGCCTATAAGCCCTCCTCCAATACCACCAGACACATGTAGGCCACTCCAATAACCAGCTCCACCACCTCCACCGGCCACAATAACCCGTTCGTTATAACTAATTCCACCCTGGCGTACATCAGATGCACCTCCTCCTCCTTGACCAGCACCTTCGCCATTGCCTCCACCATTGTATCCACCAGTTATAGTAGTAGGTTGACCACCCACATATACATATAATGTTTCCCCAGGTGTTACGGCCAACTCCCCATAGCTATAACCCCCGTAATTTACATTGTTTATCCAATTGGCGCCACCCTGAGCACCCCAGGCTTTGATTTTAACTGAAGTAATTCCAGCAGGAACGATAAACATTTGTGATCCACCGGTAAAATCGAAAGTATTGCTATCTAATACAATTGTTCCTCCTGAAGCGGATGCATTTACCCACCCATTGTTGCCTCCAAAACAGCTCACATTATATCCAAAATAATCCGATATTGAATCTGTAGTGATGATAAGGGGAAAATCTTCACCAACAACTGCGGTAGCTGTAGCTGTGGCCATTGCAGCATCAGTAACAGTAACGGTATAGCTGCCGGGTGCAAGATTGGTTGCCAATGCATTTGTTCCGCCAGTTGGACTCCAGCTATATGTATAACCTCCAGCTCCATTTCCCGCAGTTACCAAAATAGAACCATTATCGATCCCATTGCATGATGCATTTGTAACGGTTGTAATATTCACATACAAGGGCCCACCATCATTGCTGTAGATAAGTGACGAACAAAGAATGAATAGCGTTGACGAGAGAAGAATGATCTTTTTCATGTGGGTGTCGAATTTACTACAAAAGTAATCTTTTTATATTATTAAAATTGCGCCAGGGATTGTCAGCAGTAGCACGGACGTAGGAGGACTACTGCTAAAAGCCCGGCCCCGAGCAGCTGTAGGCCAAGCTACGCGGGAACCGACGGGAGGCGCCCCAAAAACCCCTAAAAATATTATCTTTGTGCTTCTCTAAAAAGCATAGAAAATGTCATCTACAGAAGATCTTTTAAAAAATATTATTTCCCATTCAAAGGAATATGGTTTTGTTTTTCCATCCAGTGAAATTTATGATGGATTAAGTGCCACCTACGATTATGGTCAGCTGGGCAAAGAATTAAAAAATAATATCGAAGAGTATTGGTGGAAATCGATGACCCGTAACCATGATAATATTGTGGGTATAGACTCCGCCATCTTTATGCATCCTACTGTTTGGAAGGCAAGTGGCCACGTGGATGCATTCAACGACCCTTTAATTGATAACAAAGATTCTAAAAAACGATACCGTGCGGATGTTTTGTTGGAAGAACATATAGAAAAGATTCGTGTAAAAATTAATAAAGAAGTAGAAAAGGCGGCCAAACGTTTTGAAAATTTTGATCCCATTATGTTCAAGTCTACCAATGCTCGTGTGGTGGAATATCAACAACAAATTGATGAAATTGAACGCAGAATGAAATCTTCACTAGAAACGGGGGATTTAGAAGCTGTAAAACAATTGATTATCGATTGTGAAATTGTAGACCCAATAAGTGGTACTCGAAATTGGACCGATGTTCGACAATTTAACCTGATGTTTGCAACAGAACTAGGTTCGGTGAGTGGAGAATCAAGTGTGATTTATTTGCGTCCGGAGACCGCTCAGGGATCCTATGTAAACTTTTTAAATGTGCAACGAAGTGGCAGAATGAAATTACCGTTTGGGATTTGCCAAATAGGAAAAGCCTTTCGTAATGAAATTATTGCCCGTCAATTTATATTCCGTATGCGTGAATTTGAGCAAATGGAAATGCAATTTTTTGTAAAGCCCGGTGAAGAAATGGAATGGTATGAGTATTGGAAAAATACCCGGATGAAATGGCATAGAGCTTTAGGAATGGGGGATGATAAATATCGTTTTCACGATCATGTGAAGCTGGCCCATTATGCCAATGCTGCTTGCGATATCGAATTTAACTTCCCCATGGGTTTCAAGGAAATGGAAGGGATTCATAGTCGAACGGATTTCGATTTAAAAGCTCATGAAGAACATAGCGGTAAAAAAATTCAATATTTCGATCATGAACAAAGTCTAAGCTATGTTCCTTATGTGGTTGAAACAGCTATTGGATTGGATCGAATGTTTATGTCTATTCTTTCGGCCTCTTATACCGAAGAAAAACTGGAGGATGGGAGTGAAAGAACTGTTTTAAAAATGCCGGCACAATTAGCTCCTGTAAAATTAGGAATTCTTCCATTGGTTAAAAAGGATGGATTGGATGATAAGGCTAAAGAGATTTATCAGAAATTGAAATTGGATTTCAATTGTCAATATGACGAGAAAGATGCCGTTGGTAGAAGATACAGAAGACAAGACGCTATTGGCACTCCTTATTGTATTACGGTGGATAATGAAACGATTAATGACAATACTGTTACATTGCGTGAACGTGATAGCATGAAACAGGAAAGAGTGGATGTAAATAACCTCCATCATATTGTGAAAGGTAAGGTAGATATCACAGAGCTATTAAAGAGATTATAAACTCTTTAATTTTATGTAGTAACTGATTTGTAGGAATTTTCAAGAATTATAGAATTTTTCTAAAATAGGTTTTAACCAATGTGCTCTATTCAATTAGCTGATAGTGAGGGGGAACGGTGCCCAACTGTTCAATGGGTTTCATCTTTTAACTTGTTAATATCAGCTCTTCACTTGTATTTTTTAGGTTCAATTCATTATTGTTCATACAAAGTTTTATCTTTGAAAGACTATAAATAACTCCACAATATGAAATTTCTCTACCTAACTAGTGCATTTTTATGCCTTCAAATTGTTTCCTCGTTTGCCCAATTTACTCAAACCATTCGTTATGAAAACGGTTTTGGAGTGGTGGGTCCTATTGAAGCCGTTATTGTTGGCCCTTTAAAGCCAATTGATGATACCAATATTAATCCTGAATGGAAACAAAAAGAACGAAATGATGGCCGAAAGGATCCTAAAATTCCGGCCTTTACTTCTACTGAAGTGGAAACAACGCCGGATCAGGCCTTACAAACTGAATATAGCATGAATAGAACACCTAGCTTTACAGAGGTGTTTAATGTTGCAGGGTTTACCAACTCTGGCTCTTATCCTCCGGATCCTGTAAGTGCTTGTGGTGATTTACATTATGTTCAAGCCATCAACGGTGGAAGCGGATGTCAATATAGAGTTTATAATAAACTTACTGGAGCTCAAATTGGAACCACTGTAGGTTTTGAAGCAACGATTAATCTACCCGGTGGAAGTTTCGGCGATCCAATCGTGGTATATGATGATTTGGCCGATCGTTGGGTGCTTTGCGAAATTAGCAGCACCGGCAACGTAATTAATGTTTATGTATCTCAAACCAATAATATCACTACTACTTCTTGGTATGGATATCAGATTAATTGCAGCGGATACGACTATCCTAAATTATCTGTTTGGCCTAGTGCATATTTTCTTACCTTAAATGATGGAGGACCATCGGTTTATGCCCTTAATCGTCCAGTAATGTTAACAGGTGGTGCTACTACGGTTATTACCAGAACTGCAACAGATTTATCAGGATTTGGATTTCAGGCCTTGGCTCCGGTAGATTTTGATGGAAATAACCCTCCTCCTGCTAATGCACCCGGAATCTTATTAAGACATAGAGATACAGAAGCTCATGGACCAGGTGGTTTACCTGCTGTAGATTATTTAGAGGTATTTGAATTTGCGCCCAACTTTGTAACACCTGCTTCTTCTACTTGGACAAGTTCTCCTACTCAAATTTCTGTAAGCGAATTTAGTTCGAATTTAAATGGATTTTTTGCCTTTGAATGTTTTCCACAACCTGGAACAACTCAGCTTTTGGATCCATTAAGAGAATTGATTATGAACAGACCTCAATATATTAATTTTGGGACCCACCAAAGTATTGTGGCATGCCAAACAACAGATGTTAATGGAAATGATAGAGGAGGAATTAGGTGGTATGAAATTCGCAAACCGGCCTCTACATGGACTCTTTACCAAGAAGGAACTTATGCTCCGGGAACAGATGCTTATAGCAGATGGATGCCAGCGATCTCTCAGGATATTAATCAGAATATAGCTATTTGTTATTCTGTAAGTCATTCCTCAACTATCTTTCCAGGATTAAGAATGACGGCTCGATCTGCATCTGATCCATTGGGCCAGATGACCTTACCGGAATACAATATTGTTTCTGGATCTAGCTCTCAAACTGGAATCGAAAGATGGGGTGATTATTTTTGTATGACACAAGATCCAACCGATTGGAGAACTTTCTACTTTGATGGGGAATACATGACCACTGGTGGTAACTGGAGAATCAGAAATTTTGCATTTAATTTTGCATCGAATGCACTTGATCTAAATATGTTTTCGGTAAATGGTCTTACCTCACCTCCTGTATGTAATACTACATCTAGAACTATTGATGCGGTAATTAGAAATGCAGGTACTACAACCGTTACGTCTGCTAATATTCGTTATAGTTTTAATGGAGGTAGTTTGGTAACTTTACCATATTCTGGCAGTTTAGCGGGTGGAGCTTATGATACAGTGCAAATTAATTTAACTCCTATTGTATCAGGAAATAATACTTTGGTGATTTATACTACAAATCCTAACGGATCTCCAGATGAAGATTTTGCAAATGACACCATCGTTACCAATTTTAACGCCTCATTTGGATTATCTGCTACTTCTACTCAGGTGCAGAATATACTTTGCTTTAATCAGAATAATGGACAAATTTCTATCAATGCAACAGGTGGTTTACCTTCTTATACTTATAGTATCGGCGGTACTTATGGAGCTTCTTCAACTTATTCAAGTATTGGTCCGGGAACCATAACTTGTTATGTGAAGGATGCTGCAGGTTGTATTGATACTATTTTACCTGCCTTAGTTTTTACCAATCCTCCGCAAATTACATCCTCTGGTTCAGCAGTGAATGCATCTTCAGGCGGTGCAACGGATGGTTCTATAACCGTTACTGCTAGTGGCGGAACAGGAACGTTAGAATACAACATTAATGGAGGAACTTTCCAATCAAGTAACGTGTTTAATGGATTAGGTGCCGGAAATTATACCGTAGTGGTGAGAGATGACAATGGTTGTACATCCACCTTTGTAATTAC
>JBEIQI010000025.1:0-20234 GCA_040376605.1 Flavobacteriales bacterium
AAAAAAAGCCCCTTCGGAAAACCGAAGGGGCTTTTTTTTTGCCGACAACTGGCCATATTTGTCTACAACAATAATATCCTTTCCATCGTTATATCAATCAAACCCCAAATTGTGAAACTGATGGAAACGAAAGGAATGATGGATAAAATCGGACCTCCAGGAAGGTTCTTTTTTATCGGCAAAAAATGCCAAAAATTTATCGAAAACCCTGGGTACGTAAAAAACACGGTAAGTATTGTACCTATTATTGGTAGAAAGTTGAGTTCATCGGATTGGAGACCCGTTAAAACAGCCCTTTCTACACCAATTTTAATGCAGTAACTCTTATAAAATGAACTTGGGCTCAAGAAATTAATCGTTACCGTTTGAATTTCAACCGGTAACTTATGGTTGAACTTAAAACAAATAAGATGGCTCAATTAAGTATTTCAGGGAACGCTGGAGAATCTCTCCTCAATATCTTCCCCAATCCATGTAAAGGTGGCACCTATTTATATACCGATGATCCGGAAGCAGCCTGGGTTGTGTTGTTTGATCCGCAAGGAAACCAAATTAACCAATGGCAAATTAAAGCCGGCAAAACCTTACATATACAATTATTATTAACTCCTGGTGCCTATCAATTGGTGCTTAAAGATGCCTACCAAAACATTATGGGAGGCGCAAAACCCCTGTTTATTTCAGAATCTCATTAGAATTCAATGTTTCAGGCTAAAAAATATTTGAGAATTCAAATATTTATCTACTTTTGTAGCCCCAAATGGTAGTTATGTTTTAAAACTACTTACGTTCATTTACATAAGCGGGAATAGCTCAGTTGGTAGAGCACGACCTTGCCAAGGTCGGGGTCGAGAGTTCGAGTCTCGTTTCCCGCTCCAAAAGGGTTGAATGTTTAAAGTTAAATGTTTGAAGTTGAAGAGCTTTAAACTTCAAACCTTAAACTTCAAACCTTTTTTTTTGCCCCGGTGGTGGAATTGGTAGACACGCAGGACTTAAAATCCTGTGACGGCAACGTTGTACGGGTTCAAGTCCCGTCTGGGGTACCTAATAAGAAAAGGACAAGCTAAAGCTTGTCCTTTTTGCATATATGGGAATGGCTCAGGCTCGCCTGAAGCCCATTCCCATATATACAAAAAGAAAGCACAGGGTGGTTTCTTTTCTTTGACTTCGTCCTAACGGGACTCACGAGGCAAGCAAAGCGCAGCCTAGTAACTCTGGTCTAAAGTAAAATGAGTAACTTGTTTTCTAAATTCATAACATGAAAGCGATTATTTTACTTATTTCCTTAATATCCCTATCCTTCAACTCCTATTCCCAATGTATTTCGGGCAATTGTTTTAACGGTGAAGGAACCATCAATTTCTCGGGTGGAGACAGTTATACGGGCACATTCAAAGAAGGAAAAAAGCATGGAAAAGGAACTTATAACTACGCTAGTGGCAATAAATACGAAGGAGAATTTGTAAATGATAAAAAGAACGGCAAAGGCATATTTACTTTTACCAATGGTGATACATACAATGGCGACTGGGTAGATGGAAAAAAGAATGGAAACGGAACTTATACCTATATCAATGGAAGCAAGTATGAAGGCGAATGGAAAGATGACCTCAAAGATGGTAAAGGAACCTTTATCCCCGCCAAGGGCGAAAAATATTCAGGAGTTTGGAAAGAGGGAAAATTTATAGAGTAAAATTTGCTCAAATTATTGGAAGGAAGTCAATGCCTTCCGATAAAGGGGCGCATCCTCCATCAATAAATCAAAATCCTCTCCTGATAATTCCTCCTTCTTTTTTAAATAACCAATATACCCATTCAATAGTTTGAGCAAGTGTTCATATTCCTTTTCCACCAAATGAAAAGTTTGGGAGGAAATATATTTTTCATCCATGGCAATATATAAATGATCCAGCGTTTCCAATAAATGACCCCGAGCAATTCTGCAATAACGAATCATATCTTCCATTCTATGACAGCCATAGCCTTTGGCAATAGCGTTCCCCACCGCTCTGGACGATCGTAACAATTGATATTTAAGTAAATACTTTTCTTCCTCCGAAAAAGAATTCACAAGATTATAAATGGTATTTCTAAAAGCTCTGGCGACTTTCCACGCCTTCAAAGTTTCTAATCTACCCGAAAATTCCGTTGACATATTTTTTAGCATTAATGATCTTTTCAAATTATGAAAATGCTTTTTATAAGCAAAAAAATACCCCAAATATTTTCATGAAAGCGGATACTCCCAAAAGATGGAAGTAAAAACAACTTGCAAAAACTGGTAAAATCCTCGGCTAAGTCAAATTGATTTCACCCAATTATTCCTGCCAACTTTTAAAATAATTAGGATCTTCAATACCCAACGCTTGCTGTGTAACTTTTAACGGACGGAAGGTATCAATCATTACTGCCAACTCATTGGTTTCTGTTTTACCAATACTGCGTTCGGTAGCACCAGGTTGAGGTCCATGTGGAATGCCACCCGGATGTAAGGTAATCATCCCTTGCTCCACATCATTTCGACTCATAAAATCTCCATCTACATAATACAACATCTCATCACTATCAATATTACTATGGTTATAGGGTGCCGGAATGGATAATGGATGGTAATCGTACAACCTCGGGCAAAAAGAGCAAATAACAAATGCATTGGTTTCGAAAGTCTGATGCACTGGTGGTGGCTGATGAACTCTACCTGTAATTGGTTCAAAATTATGAATGGAGAAACCGTACGGAAAATTATACCCATCCCAACCTATTACATCAAAGGGATGTGTTTGATAAACCACTTGCTGCAATAAACCTTCTTTTTTGGTTACCACTAAAAACTCTCCCTTTTCGTCATAAGTTTCCAGGTCTTGTGGTAATTTATAATCTCTTTCGCAAAATGGAGAATGCTCCAATAGCTGACCAAAATGATTACGGTATCTTTGAGGTGTATAAATAGGATGAAAAGATTCTGCAATTAATAAACGATTATCTTCTGTATCAAAATCTATTTGGTAAATAATTCCTCGAGGTATAATTAAATAATCCCCATATTCAAATGGAATATTGCCCAACATGGTTCTTAAGGTTCCTGTGCCTTTATGAATAAAAATCATTTCATCGGCATCAGCATTTTTATAGAAATATTTACGAAAAGATTTTTGGGGTGCTGCCAGTGCAATATATATATCATTGTTGGCTAAAACATATTGCCGGCTTTCCAGATAGTCTTCAATGGGTTTTAACTGAAATCCTAAAAATCTTCTGGGAGCAATATTTTTTTCTATCGCAATCATAGGATTCATATGCATGGGTTCACCTATAGATTGGATTCGTGTAGGTCGATGCACCTGATACAATAAGGAGCTCATTCCTGCAAAACCTATGGTTCCAAACAATTGCTCGTAATATAAATTCCCATCGGCTTTGCGAAATTGGGTATGTCTTTTTTGGGGGAAATTTCCTAATTTATGATATATAGGCATAAGCTCAATTTTATTCAATCAAATGTATAAATAATAAACGAAATAGGCTTCCTGTGTCTTTAGTAGGAAATTCTGTTTCATAAAAAAACCCATTCAATAATGAATGGGTTTTTTTATAGATGTTAAATATTATCTGAGGAGATTAATATGCCCCATCAAATTATGTTCTTTTCCATAGAAGTCAATAATATGAACTGTATAAGCATAGGTACCTTGCATTAACAATTCGCCCGAATTATTTAATGTTCCATCCCAACCCTTAGAAGGATCATCAGAATAAAATACTTCCTTGCCCCAACGGTCAAAAATGATTACTTCCATCCGATACCAATTTTCTCCATAAACAAAAAAGATCTCATTGAGTCCATCATTATTTGGGGTAAAGCTATTGGGGATATAAATCGACGTTTCTGCCTCTACAGTAACTTCAAACATAGCGGTATCAACGCAACCCCATTGACTGGTAACTACTAAATAACAATCATAAGTTCCCGGTTCGGTAAATTCATGCATAAAATCGGGAGTGTTGTAAGTAGTTCCAGCAATATCCCAATGATAAGCCGAAATATTTGCATACGACTCATTAAAGAATTCTACTTCAGGACTCAAGGTTGTTGGATTTTGAGGACTGAATAATGGAACTGAAGTAGGATGTGGATATACAATTACATCCGTGGTAGCCGTGGCCGAGCAGTTGGCTCCATCCGTGGCAGTTACCGTATAGGTACCGGTATTAGCAGGCACTCCCGAACCAATAACTGGATTTTGTAAAATACTACCAAAACCAACCGGACCTACCCATGCAAATTGTGAAGCTCCCGTAGAGTTTAATTGAACAGTTTGTCCATCACAATAAGGACCAGTATTAGATGCTGTAGGTATTGGCAATGCAGTAACCGTTACATCCGTTGAAGCCGTTGCAATACATCCCTGGGCCGAAGTAACCACTACATTATATGTTCCCGACATGGCCACAACCGAAGGATTTAAGGTTGGGTTTTGAACGATGGATACATAGCCTCCAGGACCCGTCCATGAATAATCGGCACCACCGGATGAAGATAAATTAATAGGATCCCCTTCGCAATATGGACCCGTATTATTGGCTGTTGGAATAGGCAAAAGATTAACCACCATAGAAGTAGATGCAGTTGCACTGCAATTATTGGCATCTGTTACGGTTACAGTATAAGTTCCGTTTAAATTCATGGTAGCCGCAGGTATGGTTGTATTTTGGGTATTGGCCAACACAAATCCGCCCGGTCCAATCCAATCATAATCAACTCCACCGGATGATGTTATATCAACAATATCTCCTTCACAATAAGGTCCGGTATTATTTGCAGTAGGAATTGGTAAAGCATTAACTACCACATCGGTTGTTGCTGTTGCGCTGCAATTAAATGCATTCGTAACGGTAACAGTATAGGTTCCTGACATAACAACCGCTGCCGGTGTTAACGTTGGATTTTGAATGTCATTTTGAGCAAAACCAGGTCCGGTCCAGTCATCTGTTGCCGATCCTGCAGGAGAGTTCAATTGAACTAAGTCCCCTTCACAATAGGGTCCCGTATTATTTGCTGTTGGTACTGGAAGCGGATTAACAATTACTACGGTAGTATCTACTGAGGTGCATCCACCAGGAGCAGTCATTGTTACAATATACATTCCCGACATAACAGGAGCAGATGAAGCTATGGTTGGATTTTGTACATTACTGGTAAAACCGTTAGGCCCTACCCAATCATAAGCAATACCTCCTGCAGTTGAGGTTAATGAGATGGTTGTACCTTCACAATAAGGTCCGGTATTAGCTGCCACCAAAACTGGCGATCCGCCGGTATAAGTAATGGCTATAGAACCGTTGGTATTATTAAATCCTTGAGTACAAGCACCACCAGCTGGGTTAAAACTAGAACCACCGCCGCCGCCGCCGCCACCAAGAGAACCACTACCAAAACAATCGCTTCCGCCGCCGCCGCCGCCATAATATCCACCGCCACCGCCACCGCCCGGACCGCGGTTATAACAAGGATCAGATCCGCCGTTCCCGCCTTGCCCTAATGACCCTGCAGTACCAGGATTTCCACTAGCAATCCATGGAGGACCAGCAGCTCCGCCACTCACCTGAGTTCCGCCAAAACCACCTTGACCAAATGGAGAAGCTCCATTTCCTCCAGTTGCACATCCACCGAATCCCCCCAAACCGTTGGTATTTCCGCCTCCGGTTCCACCGCCGCCTCCGGCAACTACAATTCTATTTGCATTAGCATATGGAGCAACCCTGATATCAGAAGCTCCTCCACCACCATATCCACCGCTGTATCCAGCCACAGCTGTTGTGCCATTTCCTCCTCCATTAAATCCTGCACCAGGAATGGTACCCATACCCCCTACCCTAATTTGCAATACTTGTCCAGGTGTAACCGCAATGTTAGGATGGGTAACTCTTGCTCCATTTCCACCATTAGGCCCACCACCCTTTGCCCCTCTTACATCCACACTGATGCTATATACACAAGGCGGAACTGTCCAATTGACAGATGCTCCAGTATAGGCAAAATTGACAGTTGTTTGGGCACTTAATACTCCAGTTATTAGAAAAAAGAAAAGGAATAATAAAAGCTTGGAACTTATTGGAATGGTTCTAAGTAAGGTGTGGAGTATGATTTTTTTCATAAGCTAACGCTTGAAAATTAAATGTTGATTAAGTATTACCAAAGTTAAGATTAATTTAGCATTAAATTGGTTGCATAACCCACAAAATAAAGAGACTTTATACACTTTTAACCAATAAAAATTAACTAAATTTAAAGACAGAAATTTAGATGCCTGAAAATTAGTTGAGTAGCCCCAGAATGGGCTTTGAACCATTTTTGGGATTTTTCAACGAATTTGTGAGTTTTGGGCTCGTTTTGCTTTAAAATAATCCGATTGGCAATATCAAGTGGCTTAACTGCAGTAAATGCAAGCTCCTCCTTAATAAGCATCTCCGCTTCGGGAAATTTATGGTACCTAGGACCAAAATATACCGGAATTGAATAAACTGCCGGTTCTAAAATATTATGTATCCCTAATCCAAATCCTCCACCCACATAAACCTGCGTAGCATATTGATATAACTTATTTAAACTTCCGATATGATCGATTATCAAAATTTGCTGTTGAGCATACTTATCCAAATTAGCAAATTGAATGGCCTTCGGAAATTTAGAGCAGAAATATTCCACCTCCGATTTGGAAACAAGATGCGGAGCAATAATGATACGAGTATCGATTGTTGATTTTTTCAAAATTTCTTCGATAATGGGAACATCAACCCTATACACGCTGCCAAAAACTATACAAGGATTTTCACCTACGAACCTCTCCACTAATTCCATTGGCTTAACTTCTTGTTGAATCTGTACAACCCTGTCCAATCGCAAGTCGCCGGCAATTTCAACATTATTAAAACCATTCGCTTCAGCAATCATTTTAGATCCCGAATCTTGTACAAAAATTCGATTGATTCTGCACATGAGTTTTTTTTGAAATTCCCCATACCACTGAAAGAAAAAATGATTCTTTCTAAACACGGCACTTACCAAATAAACCGGAGTTTTTTTGGATAATACTTGTTTCAAATAGAGAGGCCAAACATCATATTTTACAAAAATGGCCATTTCGATTTGGTAAAATTTAAAAAAACGCTTCACGTTTTTTGAGGTATCAAAAGGTAAATAGATAACCTCATCTGCGAACTCATAATTCTTTCGAATCTCATAACCTGATGGAGAAAAAAAACTTAAAAGAATTTTTTTGGAAGGATACTCTTTTTTTATTTTTTCGATTAATGGTCTGCCCTGCTCAAATTCCCCAAGAGAAGCGCAATGAAACCAAATAAATTTATTGTTATTATCAGGTATTTTATTCTTAAAAAAAGACTTCCGCCCCCTAAGAGATTTTTTTGCCTTTGAATTAAATGGTGATAGTAAATAGATGATGAAGATATATAACCGAATACCAATACTGTAAATAAATAACTGCATGTTATTTATAATAATATTCCTTCTCCTTCGACTGGTTAGTAGACCCCGTTCCTTTGCGATAAAATGGGAAAATATAACCTACTTTTAAGCCAATAAAAATATCGTATTTGTCACGAATATCAGGTGCTGCATAATCGTAGTTATAGATTCTTCGATTTCGGGTAAACGCTTCTATGAATTCAACACCCCCAAAAAAGTTTAATGATCTATTGTTACCCAAATACATATATCCTATAAACTGAGACATCGCAAAACCATAATGTAAACGATCGTATCCTTTTTTATAATCATCCTGAACTTGCGGAGCATTGTCACCACGGAAATCAATTTGAATTTGGTGTTGTAAAAACCCAGCTCCAAACATGAACATTAACCCTGAATTTCTATTGGGCTTCTTACCTAAAGGAACAATTTTCCCTCCTTGGGCCATAAAGTTAAAACCCCTCATTCCCAAAGAAGCGCCCGGTGTAGTGCCACTTTGACCGTAAACAGGATAAATATTCTGCACCAAGCCTTCTACCCCTACATTTTCACCAAACATAAACTCACCACTGAAACCATACAACCAGTTTTTACGATTCTTGATAAGAAATTGTCCGCCTACATGGTAGGTAAACTTATATGTCTGCTGCACATCACCCAAAGGAAAGTGAAAACCGCCCGTTGGCATGATCATAGGCGCAAACACCATACTGTCCTTAACATTGGCATATTGAGCCTTTATATTATTAGCAGTTAAAGCAAATATTAAAGCAAGAATAAATAACCTGAGTCTTTTCAATGGAATTTTAATTACACCGTAAATATAACCACAAATTAAGTGATTTATTACTTATATTCGCCCATTCGAGTTATATGTTATGAGGAAATTAGAGCTGGTAGATCTTAAAACCCAATATAAAAACATTCAAAAGGAAGTTGATAAGGCAATTCTGGAAGTTTTAGAAACGACCTCCTTTATTAATGGTCCGGCAGTTTCGGACTTTAAAAGTGGCTTGTCAAAATATTTAAACAATACAGAGGTGGTGCCTTGTGCCAACGGCACGGATGCCTTACAAATTTGTATGATGGCTTTGAATCTTAAGCCTGGTGACGAGGTGATCGTACCCTCGTTTACCTATGCCGCTACTGCTGAAGTAATCGCTTTACTTGGATTAATTCCTCGTTTTGTGGATGTAGACGAACATAGTTTTAATCTGGATACCTCGAAACTTGCAGAATCCATTGGGCCCAAATCCAAGGCCATCGTTCCGGTGCATCTTTTTGGACAATGTGCCGACATGGAGCCTATATTAAGGATCGCCAAGGAAAACAACTTATATGTAATAGAAGATTTGGCCCAGGCCATTGGGGCCGAATATACTTCTTCATCAGGAGTGACGGACTTTGCAGGTAATTGGGGAAATGTTGGAGCAACCTCCTTCTTTCCTTCAAAAAATCTGGGATGTTATGGAGATGGCGGAGCCATTATCAGCAAAGATGCGGAACTTGCCATAGTATGTCAGAAAATTGCCAATCATGGGCAATCAGGATTATATTACCATGAAATTGTGGGTGTTAATTCCAGATTGGATAGCATTCAGGCAGCCATCTTAAATGTTAAACTTCAATATCTAAAAAATTATACCGAGGCTAGAAATAGAGCGGCCTTGATGTATGATGAAAGATTGTCGAATATTAGTGCCCTAAGAATACCTTTTAGATTTAATCAATCCACTCATGTATTTCATCAATACACTTTAACCATTTTAAATGGTACAAGGGATCAACTTCAAGCTGAGTTAAATTCAAAAGGAATTCCTAATAAGGTCTATTACCCGGTGCCCTTGCATTTGCAAAAGGCGTATAATTTGGTTGGATATAAAGTTGGGGATTTACCCGTATCAGAGAAACTAAGTAATGCTGTTTTATCTTTACCCATGCATACAGAATTGGATGAAGAACAAATAGATTTTATATGTGATTGTATTCGTAAATTTTATCTTAATTAAAATAGGTCGTGAATATTTGTGTTATTGGAACCGGATACGTTGGATTAGTTACAGGCACATGTCTTGCCGAAACTGGCAACCATGTTGTATGTGTAGATATTGATCAAGCAAAGGTTGAAAAAATGAAAAATGGAGTTGTTCCCATTTATGAACCTTTATTAGATGTTTATTTTGAAAGAAATATCAAACAAGGCAGACTCACCTTTACCACTGATTTAAAAGAAGGAATTAAAAATGCTACTATTTTATTTTTGGCATTGCCAACACCACCGGGTGAAGATGGATCTGCTGACCTTTCTTATATATTAAATGTTGCTAATGAGTTGGGGAACTCTATTACCGATTATAAAATTATTATCGATAAAAGTACCGTTCCGGTTGGCACCGGTGATTTAGTAAAATCTACCATTGCTGCAAAAACTAAAGTTGAATTTGATGTAGTTTCGAATCCTGAATTTTTAAGAGAGGGATTTGCAGTGGAAGACTTTATGAAACCCGATCGAATTGTTATTGGTACAGATAGTGAAAGGGCTAAAAAAATATTAACCGAACTTTATACACCCTATGTAAGAAGCGGCAACCCCATAATCTTTATGGATATAAGATCCGCTGAGTTAACCAAATATGCTGCCAATGCATTTTTAGCAACCAAAATTTCCTTTATGAATGAAATTTCCATTCTATGCGAAAAATTGGGAGCTGATGTGGACATGGTAAGATTTGGGATTGGCACGGATGATAGAATTGGGAAACGATTTTTATTCCCAGGAATTGGTTATGGTGGTAGTTGTTTCCCGAAGGACGTGAAGGCACTTATAAAATCAGCTGAAGATGTAGAATATAACTTTAGCATTTTAAAATCCGTAACGGATGTGAATGAAAAACAGAAGAAAATTCTGGTTCAAAAAATCAATCATCATTTTAACAATGATATAAAAGGAAAAAAGTTTGCCATTTGGGGATTAAGTTTTAAACCTGACACTGATGATATCAGAGAAGCCCCTGCATTAGAAATTATCTCAGAACTACTTAAAGGGGGGGCATCGGTATCGGCCTACGATCCGGAAGCAATGGATAATGTGAGAAAAATTCTTTCAGAAAGCATAGAGTTTACATCCAACCCTTATAATGCGCTGGATAATGCGGATGCCTTAATTATTGCCACCGAATGGGGAATATTTAGAACCCCTGAATTTGATGAGATCAATAAAAGAATGAAATCGCCCCTCATATTTGATGGCAGAAATATTCTGGGTTTAGATAAAATGAAAGAATTGGGTTATACCTATTATAGTATTGGAAGAAAGACGATAAAATAACATGGAAGGAATTGGAAAAAAAGTATTGATCACCGGTGGAGCAGGATTTCTTGGATCACATTTATGTGATCTATTTATTTCGAAAGGCTTTAAGGTAATTGCCATGGATAATCTTATCACAGGAGATATCCGTAACCTTGAACATCTATTTAAACATCCCGACTTCGAATTTCATCATCATGATGTTTCTAAATTTGTTTCAGTCCCTGGGGAGTTAAATTATATTTTACATTTCGCCTCTCCGGCAAGTCCCATTGACTACTTAAAAATACCTATACAAACTTTAAAAGTGGGATCATTAGGAACTCATAATTTATTAGGTTTGGCCTTGGCGAAAAAAGCAAGAATTCTTGTTGCATCTACTTCCGAAATCTATGGTGATCCTTTGGTACATCCACAAACGGAAGAATATTGGGGGAATGTAAATCCTATTGGCCCCCGAGGTGTTTATGATGAAGCAAAAAGATTTCAGGAAGCCATGACCATGGCTTACCATCGATTCCACCAGGTTGAAACCAGAATCGTAAGAATATTTAATACCTATGGCCCCCGAATGAGGCTAAATGATGGACGGGCATTGCCTGCATTTATTGGTCAGGCTTTAAGAGGTGAAGACATCACCGTATTTGGAGATGGTAGTCAAACCCGTTCATTTTGTTATGTGGCAGACTTAATAGAAGGTATTTACCGCCTTCTGATGAGTGATTATGCGGAACCGGTAAATATTGGAAATCCACAGGAAATTACCATTAAGGATTTTGCCGAAGAAATTATCAAACTTACCGGCACCAACCAAAAGATTGTTTATAAACCCCTACCGGCTGATGATCCTAAACAAAGGCAACCGGATATTACTTTAGCTAAAAAAATTCTTGGTTGGGAACCACAAGTAAGCAGATCTGAAGGTTTAAAAATCACTTACGATTACTTTAAGAATTTGCCTCAGGAGGAATTATTCAAAGATCCATATGGAAAAAACTTTCATTAAGTAGGATGAATTATTTTGTACACCAAACAGCTGTAATTGATACAGGATGCATCATTGGAGATGGTACAAAAGTTTGGCATTTTAGTCATATCATGCCTAATTCAACACTTGGTAAAAATTGTAATATAGGACAAAATGTAGTGGTATCTCCTCAGGTAGTTTTAGGGAATAATGTAAAAGTTCAAAACAATGTTTCCATTTATACCGGAGTGATTTGCGAAGATGATGTTTTTTTAGGACCATCCATGGTTTTTACGAATGTTATCAATCCGCGGAGTGCTATTATTAGAAAAGATGAATATAAAACCACCTTGGTAAAAAAAGGGGCGTCTATTGGAGCCAATGCAACTATTATCTGCGGAGTTACCATAGGTGAATTTGCATTAATTGGCGCCGGATCGGTTATTACGAAAGATGTAAAACCTTATGAATTGGTATATGGTAATCCCGCCAAACATAAAGGTTGGGTAAGTGAATACGGACACACCCTTAACTTTAACATCCATGGCAGAGCCATTTGTCCTGAAAGCAATCAGGAATACCAAATCGATAATCATATTGTAAAAAGAATATCATAATGGGTAGTAAAATTAAATTTGGAGTTGTTGGTCAGGGACATATAGGCAAGCGCCATGCAGAGATGATCCGATTAAATCGGCAAGCCGAATTAATTGCCGTTTGCGATATCAAAACTAAAGAAGAATTAAATCTTCAAGAAACTAATACCCATTTCTACTCTAGCATTTCTGAAATGTTAGAAAAACAAACAGAAATTGAAGTCGTGAATATTTGTTCTCCTAACGGATTTCATGCCGAACATTGTATTGAATCTTTACTTGCAGGAAAGCATGTTGTTTGCGAAAAACCCATGGCCTTAACAAAATCAGATTGCGAAAAAATAATTTTTACTGCATTACAAAATCACAAGCAAGTTTTTGTTGTCATGCAAAACAGATATTCTCCGCCATCGAGTTGGCTTAAAGAAATGGTAGATAAAAAAATAATTGGGGATATTTTTCAGGTAGAAATCAATTGTTTTTGGAACAGAGATGAACGATACTATACTAAAC
Source organism: Flavobacteriales bacterium (assembly GCA_040376605.1). Taxonomy (GTDB): domain Bacteria; phylum Bacteroidota; class Bacteroidia; order CAIKAF01; family CAIKAF01; genus JANWKQ01. The sequence goes on from JBEIQI010000025.1 coordinate 12,876, forward strand.
CCAATTGGAAAGGAACCCGACAGTTGGACGGCGGTACCCTCTTTACCCAGTTCTCTCATTTTATAGATATCATGTATTGGGTATTTGGAGATGTAACCAATATCCACGGTCGATTTGCAAATTTTAATCACCAAAATCTCATCGAATTTGAGGATTCCGGAATCGTAAGTTTCGATTTTGTAAATGGAGGTTTGGGAGTATTAAACTATACCACATCCGTTTGGAATAAAAATATGGAAAGCAGCATGACGGTAATTGGCAGTAACGGAAGCATCAAAATTGGCGGACAGTATATGGATAAAGTAGAATATTGTGAAGTGAAGGACTATCAAATGCCGGATCTTTCACCTACCAACCCTGCAAATGACTATGGTGTTTACAAAGGATCGGCTAACAATCATCCTCAGGTAATACAAAATGTAATAGATACGTTGCAAGGAATCAATACCCCTTCAACTAATGCCATGGAAGGATTAAAGGTGGTAGAAATAATAGAAAGGATTTATAAGTCGAACCCATATGTACAATAAGATGCTCAACAAAGAAATTAAAATAGGTGTTATAGGTCTTGGTTATGTGGGATTGCCAATTGCTTTAGCCTTTGCAAAAAAGGCCAGCGTTATTGGATTCGATATAAATCAAAAAAAAATTGATCTACTTCAGAATTCAAAAGATCCAAGCAAGGAATTAAGTAAAGAAGAATTTGAAGATTGCGATATTCAATTTACGAGTGATTTGGAAATTCTTCGGCAAGCCAATTTTTATATCATTGCCGTACCCACCCCTATTGATAAATATAAAAGACCAGATTTAACCCCCCTTATTTCCGCAACTCAAACGGTAGCCAAAGTTCTTAAAAAGGGAGATTACGTTGTTTTCGAATCTACTGTATATCCGGGGTGCACGGAAGATGATTGTATTCCTGTACTTGAAAACATTTCAGGATTGGTTTTTCAAAAAGATTTTATGGTGGGTTATTCACCAGAACGAATTAATCCAGGGGATAAAAAACATACATTAAAAAATATAATTAAAGTAGTATCTGGTTGTTGCTCTGCATCATTAAATGAAATTGCACAGGTGTACGAATTAGTAGTTGATGCCGGAGTACACAGAGCTCCTTCCATAAAAGTAGCTGAGGCCGCTAAAATTATTGAGAATACACAACGCGATGTAAACATTGCCTTAATGAATGAGCTCTCGTTGATCTTCGACAAATTAAACATTAATACTTCTGATGTACTTGAAGCAGCAGGAACTAAATGGAATTTCTTAAAATTTTATCCCGGCTTGGTAGGAGGACACTGTATTGGTGTTGATCCCTATTACCTAACATACAAAGCTTCTCAATTAGGAATACATACCAAGGTAATTAATTCCGGTAGAGAAATTAATGATGACATGGGAGTTCACGTTGCCCAAACCCTAGTTAAAAAATTAGTGGCCAAAGGCAAGGAACCTACCACCGCCAAAGCCCTAATTATTGGAGCTACCTTTAAGGAGAATGTTACCGATATCCGGAATTCAAAAGTTTATGATGTCTACCATGAATTAGTTTCCTTCGGTGTAAAAGTGGAGATCATCGATGCCCTTGCGGATAAGGAGGAGGTGCTACATGAATATAAAATAAAACTATCAGATCATCCTGTAGGTAAATACGATATCATTATTGTTGCAGTTTCTCATGATCAATACAAATCTTTTGATGAATCGTATTTTCAATCACTCATTACCGATATAGGCATTTTAGCAGATCTAAAAAGTCTATATAGAGGAAATATTAAACATATTGATTATTGGAGTTTATAAATTAACTATGAATCAATCTTTTCAAAAAAAAATCTTGATTACCGGCGGAGCGGGCTTCATCGGATCACATGTTGTTAGGCTATTTGTAACTAAGTATCCCCAGTATCTCATTTATAATCTGGATAAACTTACCTATGCTGGTAATTTGGAGAATTTAAAAGATATTGAGGCTATGCCCAATTATCGATTTGAAAAAGGGGATATCTGTAATGCAGAATTGGTATGCGAATTATTTCATCAAATGCAATTTGATGGAGTAATTCATTTGGCAGCTGAAAGTCATGTAGATAGAAGTATCGAAAATCCAATGGAGTTTATACAAACCAATATTTTGGGTACCGTTAACTTATTAAATGCAGCAAAGGAAACATGGAAAGGGAAGGAAGAAGGTAAATTGTTTTATCATATTTCCACCGACGAAGTATACGGTTCTTTAGGTGATACCGGATTATTTACTGAGACGACGGCCTACGATCCCAGAAGTCCATATAGTGCATCCAAGGCCAGCAGTGATCATTTCGTAAGAGCCTATGAAAACACGTATCATTTACCTACCGTTATAAGTAATTGCTCTAATAATTATGGACCCAATCATTTTCCTGAAAAATTGATTCCTCTATTTATCAACAATATAAAAAATCTGAAACCACTACCGGTTTATGGAGATGGGAAATATACCAGAGATTGGTTATATGTTCTAGATCACGCAATTGCCATTGACACTATTTTTCATCAAGGAAAACCAGGAGAAACTTATAACATTGGTGGATTTAATGAATGGCAAAATATTGAGTTGATCAAATTATTATGTACCATAATGGATAATAAATTAGGGAGAGAGCCAGGCACCTCTGAAAAACTAATTACTTATATCAAAGATCGTCCCGGACATGATAGAAGATATGCTATCGATTCAACCAAAATTAGCCAAGAATTAGGATGGAAACCATCCGTTACCTTTGAGGTAGGTTTAGAAAAAACAGTTGAATGGTTTCTGGCCAATAGTGAATGGCTAGATCATGTTACTTCTGGCAATTATCTAAAGTATTACGATAATATGTACCAGTCACGTTTAAATGGTTAGTTAAGCATTCTTGTTCGAGGAAAAATCATTTAACAATGGGATTTAGATTGCCATATATTTAAGCCATGTACCTGATAATATTGTTCTATATTTGATTTTATGATAATAGATGCGATAATTGCCCTTCTATCACTAATAGCCCTTGAGGTAATTCTGGGAATAGATAATGTGATATTTATTTCCATCATTGCAGAAAAATTACCCGAAAACCAGCGTCGAAAACTGAGGTTATGGGGAATTGGCTTGGCCATGGTGATGAGATTAGCCTTATTATCCCTCATTTCCTGGATTATGCATCTGGAGATTAATTTATTTACAGTTTTGGAGAATGAAATAAGTGGTAAGGATTTGGTACTTATGGCAGGTGGGTTATTTTTATTATATAAAAGTACCCGGGAAATTTATCTAAAAACAGAAGCGGATGAAGCTGGTGCATTAAACAAAAAGAAAGGTGGGACTTTTGGGAAACTGCTCATTGAGGTGCTCCTTTTAGATTTAGTATTTTCGATAGACTCAATAATTACAGCAGTAGGTATGGCCAATGAATTATGGGTTATGTACACATCCGTAATTGTAACGGTAATAATCATGTTAGCGGCAGCTAAACCTATAAGTGAATTTATTTTAAAGCATCCATCCTTTAAAATTTTAGCATTATGTTTTTTAATGCTTATTGGAGTATCTCTATTAGCCGAAGGTCTAGATATAAAAATCCCAAAAGGATATATATACTTCGCAATGGCGTTTTCATTTTTGGTGGATGTAATTCAAATGAAAACTGTAAAGAAAAAAATCAAGTAGGAATACCCTGTTTAATTTTCTATTGATAGCTAAACATGTTTGCCCATAGCGGACATTTTCATCTTGGCAGCCAAATCCGTACCAAGGTATTTCTCAATCCACATATGCATGAAATAAATAACTGGAGTTAATACTATGGCAACTATAAACTTATACAAATAGTTTCCAGATCCAGTAACAACCAATTGTTGTAATGTCCATTGTTTAGTAACATCGCCTTCAATCCGTGGCCCTAGGTAAAAAGCAATAAACAACACAACAAAACTATCCATCAACTGCGATACCAAGGTAGAACCTGTTGCCCTTATCCAAATATTTTTTTCCCCTGTAATACGTTTAATCCTATGAAAGACAAAAACATCCAAAACTTGTCCAACTAAAAATGCTGTTAACGAACCAACGATGATCCATAAACCTTGTCCAAAAACACCTTTAAAAGCACCATTAGGATCCTCAATGCCAGCTCCCATTTTAAAATACTCTGATGGAGCCAAGTTGATAGCAGCTAAAACTATAATAAATGCATAAGCAATTAATACCACCGCCAGAAAAGATAAAAACCTTACCCCTTTTCTTCCAAAATATTCATTAATAATATCTGTCATAACAAAAACCACAGGCCAAAGCAATACCCCTGCGGAAAGATGAAAACTAAAAACACCACCGAATAATTTTAAATTAGCCCTTCCCACACCAACCGTATCCTCAAGAGAGAAAATTTTTATCCCGATAAACTCGGCCAACAAGGCGTTAGTAATAAATATAGCTGCCAATACGATAAAAAGCCTGGTTGGCTTATCCCGAAGAATGTTTTGTATCATAACCTAAAAAAAGAGTGGAATTTATGATCTACCTAGTGGTAAAAATAGTAAATTCGAGCAACTTAATAATCTATATACACCAAGGTGAGTCTTTTATCCCTTCATAGAGTTCCCTTACATTGGCTTCGTTCAAAAATGAATAGGAATACCTTTATGATCGTTTCATGCATTTTGGTAGGACTTACAGCTGGGGCAGCAGCGGTTGCAATGAAAACATTGGTGCATTATATGTACAATCTTTCACATAACGATTGGGGAGTTTCCCCAATGATTCAAAAACTTATTTTTTATGCCTTTCCGTTTTTAGGAATTGTATTAACTGTTGTTATCGTTAAAACCATTTTAAAAGGAAATGATGGTAAAGGATTATCTAATATCCTATTTAGTGTTGCAAAAAGTGGAAGCGATGTTCCTCGTCAAAAAATGTGGTCACAACTTATTACTACTCCAGTAACGGTTGGATTAGGTGGTAGTTGCGGATTGGAAGCACCCATTGCAATAACCGGGGCTGCTATCGGTTCTAATTTTGGAAGTGCCTATAAACTTAACTACAGAGATAAAACCCTATTATTGGCCAGTGGAGTTGCAGCAGGTATTGCCGGGGTTTTTAATGCACCCATCGCTGGGGTTATGTTCTCCATCGAAGTAATATTAGCGGGGATTGCAGTTATCGAATTTATTCCATTGATATTAGCTTCGGTTGCTGGTACGCTGTTTTGCCAAATTGTTTTAAAACAAAACATTCTTTTCTCATTCCCACAGCAGGAATCCTTTAATTACTTTAATACACCTTATTATATTCTATTAGGTTTGTTATGCGGAGCCTGTTCATTATTTTTTGCGGAAGCATCCAATACTACCGAAAAGCTATTCAACCGAATTCCCAAAAAAGGATATTATCGGGCCATCATTGGGGGTATTATTCTTGTGGGTCTTTGCATCCTGTTTCCTTCATTTTTTGGAGAAGGTTATTTGAGTATTTCAAATTTGGCTAACAACAATGCAACCTCCACCCTTAAAAATGGGATTTGGGACGATTGGACTTCCAATGAGTTATTTATTATCATCATGATTGGGGTAATTGGAACCATTAAATCCATCGCAACTTCCGTAACCATATTTAGCGGTGGTAATGGTGGAAACTTTGCACCTTCTTTATTCGTTGGGGCTCATTTAGGATTTTTCTTTGCGTCCCTTGTCAATTATACCGCCAAGTATATGCCATGGTTGGGTAAAATTCCCGTTTCCAACTTTACGTTGGTAGCTATGTGTGGAATCCTCAGTGGTGTAATGTATGCACCTATTACCGCTATATTTTTAATAGCTGAAGTAACCGGAGGGTATGGATTAATTATACCATTAATGATTGTATCTTCCATTTCATATTTCTTTGTTAAGCAATTTAATCCACAATCACTTACAGCTGTTAAGCTAGGAGAAAAGGGAGTTTTACTATCCGATGATGCAGATAAAAACATATTAAGTGTGTTAACACTGGATACCTTGGTGGATAAAAAAGCCTATTGTTTATATGAGAATGATGGCAAAAAAGAAATCATGTTAGCATTAAAAAGGTCACATCGGAATATATTTCCCGTAGTTTCAAACGATAAAAAATTAAGAGGTATTATCATAATGGATCAATTAAAAGAAGTGATGATGGATCCTACTAAAGATTATAATGTAAATGATTTTATGAAAGCACCCGATGCCATCATTCAAGTAAAGGAGAACATCGTGGACGCCATGAAATATTTTGATGATACCAATACATGGAGCTTACCCGTGGCCGATGGAGAAATTTTTGTGGGAATGATCAGTAAATCTCAGTTGCTGAATGCCTATCGCAAAGAAGTGCTAAAACAGTCTATTTAAAGTATGAAGAAATTGGGACTTAATGGCGTTAAGATGGAAATAAAAAATCGAATACTGGATAGCAATAAGTTGGTTTCAATTTCCTCATCACCCATTATAATCCTTCAATACAACAATAATTAATCCTCATTCCTCCATTGAAAAAAAACAAAATAAATATCGCCTGGATCGTTACGATAGGAATATTTATTTTTCATTTTTTACCATACTTTCTGTATCCAGGAAATGCCTATATCAGGATTCATGATACCTTGGAAGGTGAATGGATTTGGTTGCATGTTTTAAACGAAACGAATACCGCCGTTGACTTTAATCCAAATACCCAAATCGATCAAATAATGAATGGGCTTCCCCGATCGGCTATGCCTACCGGCTTGTCTATGATGATGCTATTAGTGCATCTTTTCGGCACCTATTGGGGATATGTGGTCAATTATTTTTTGGTACACCTGGTTGGTTTTGGAGCAATGTATCTTTTCCTTCGATCTCATATTTTTAAGGATGTAGAAAATAAACATTATGCTATTTATGTTTCGCTCATCTTTAGTTTGATTCCGGTTTATACTCCTTTCGGATTATCTGTAATGAGTCAACCTACCCTCATTCATATTTTTGTATTGGCATTAAAACGTCAGGCAAAATATTATCATTATATTTTATTGGTCTTGTTCCCTTTATACTCTTCCATAGTATGGATGGGCCTTCCATTGCTCATCTTTATAGGAATCTTCTGGATCTATATTGCCATTAAAAAGCGCAACCTATTTCCTCAATATATTTTCAGTACGATTCTATTAGCTGGCTCCTATGCATTGATTAATTTTAATATGTTTCAATTGATCTTTAGTCCACCTTCAGGTTTTGTATCCCATCGTGACGAATATAATTTATATATGTTTCATGGACCCGATTGGGTCACTTCAATGGTTGATTTTGCGCATCAATTTTTTACTTTACATTACCATGTTG
>JBEIQI010000293.1:0-3364 GCA_040376605.1 Flavobacteriales bacterium
GAGCAACATGGCAAACATCCTGCAGCCAAAAAACATTCTACCAAGTTGGATATGACCCCTATGGTCGATCTTGCATTTCTCTTACTTACCTTTTTTATATTAACCACCACATTTAACAAACCTTATTTTGTTGAGGTAAATATGCCTGCGCCAGGACCACCGGGTCCAATCAATGAGAAAAATGCAGTTACCTTAATGGTTGGAAAAGATAATCAGTTGGTATATTATCAAGGGATATTTAATAAAGAGGATAGGGCGAATTTCCATTCCACTAATTATACAACTCAAGGCCTCCGTGCTGCCTTATTGGAAATGAATAAATTATTAATTGATAAGATTTCTGAAATAGAAGCAGATTTTAATGCAGGAAAAATAGACCAAAAAACATATCATGAACAATTACGCCTGGTAAAAAAGAAGTATTCCAATCAAGGAATTTTTGTCATGATAAAACCTACCGACGAAGCCCGATATGAACATATTGTGCAGATTTTGGATGAGATGAATATCTGCAATGTGGTGAATTATGCTTTGGTAGATATTACAGAGGAAGAAAAAAAGGTCTTGACATCTTTATAATGAGATGGCATCAACCTTTCAGGTGCCTTATATAATTATGAAGCAATCCTTCTATTTGTTTTTTAGCTACGGGATTGGCGGAGTGAACATAAAATTGAAGAGGGGTTAAATCTAACCCTGATTCGTACACCAACCATTTTGCGGCTGCATATCCATCGGGTGCAAGGTTGCCTTGGGCATCCAGACCCAGATCATTATCAAAACTTATATAGGTAGGCAAGCCATGTGCTGTTATATAATTTATAAACTCCAGGTACGATCTCACCAATACAAATTCATTAGGGTGTGAATTCGGGTACACCATGTCAACGGTTCGTATATCATCCAGAAATAATTGATAGCTCATAATAAATCGTCAAGTGGGATTTTGCTGTCGGCGCTTAAAATATGATAGCCCTACGCAACCTATATGCGTTATGTAATTTAACAATTTGAATGAAATTATTCTATAAAAGATTCCGTTCTATATGCTAACCCCTTCAACTAAATTATATGACTATTCAGCAGCATTATGATGAGTTTGTAAAAAAGTTCGGCAATTTTACTCATAAAGAACTAATAGATGCCTTTAATAAAGAAGTAGGCAACCCCGGTTGGGTTGGCGCTAGAGGTGCATATCTGGCAGCCCTGCATCGAGAATTCAAAATACGGAATATCGACTATTCAGAAATTGGCGACGATGAGAGTTTATCATTATTAAATAAAGTTTACCTAAAGCAAAGCTTTTGGCTTTCTTTGATTTTATCTTAACAAAATAAGATCGATCCATTATACTAAATCAATACTCCATTCAGTTTATAATACTAACCCCTCAATCCTGCATCTATGAGAATATGTATCTTATTCGCATGGCTATTTTATGCCTCTGCATTAACTGCCCAAAACAACATTGCTCAATTTACTTTCAACTTCGAAGAAGGCGAATCCTCCTTAAAAAAAGATCCTGAATTACAATTAGGGATAAACATCAACAGTTTATATATATCTCCATTGATACATGTGATTGTATTTTATAATCCTTTAGGAAATGTTGCTGCCAACGAAGATTTAGCATTGGAAAGGTTAGATCAAATTAAAAAATTTCTCCAGGAAGAAAGGATCAATATGGAAAAGGTACAATTAGATGCCTTTCCACAAAATAGCGATGTAGATGTTCTCATTGAATATGAGCTTAGGGGGGCCGCTACCAATCAGCCAATAAATGTCGACAGTGTAATTATTCATCCTGATGGGTATCGACTCCAACTCAATACCAACGATTTTCCACTCATCAGCCAAATTCATATTCAATCACTTCAAATCAACGATAGTTTAACCCAATCGGAGGTAAATACCATGTCGTCCGATGGTGATGCCTTGGCCTGTGTTGGCATGTATACCATTACAACCGAAGGCCATACACTTTCAGATACCGCCTTTATTATGCTCCCTATTTCTGATGACTTTTCCATGGGTAAGCTCACCGTTTATCAACAAAATAAATATACCAAAGCATGGAATAAAGTAACCGGACCTGTGAGTCAGAAAAAGATTTCCGGCAAGAAATTCATGTCGGTACCCTTTACCGAAGCCAGTACTTTCTCTCTACAATATAACCTGGAGAAAAAAGGAATTACTGTGAATCTGCATATACCCTCTGGCATGGCCGTTCGAAATGGAACCATTCAAACCAGGTATCCTGATACGCATCAGCCCGGCGAAATATCCGCAGATCAAACTGAAATTAGTTTTCGTCTTCCCAAAGATTTTGAATTTGAAAGCATTACATTGGATGTAGTAGATCTCAACATGAGCTCCATCGACATCAATAAAATTGAATTCGAAAAAGAATTCAATAAGAAATTAAAATCCCTCGACAAAGGTTCAACACTTGATATATTGCTTAAAACAGACCTGTTTACCTTACCTGAATTAACCATACATAAATAAATCATTCGCCTATGAAACTATTCACGATCATTGGAATAATGGCCCTCGCCTCCATTGTCCAGCTGCAAGCACAGGTCCTCAAAATTGAACATATTCCGTTCGATCAGTTTCAAACATCCTTTACTTCATTGAATGAAAAAAAAGTATTGATGTCGATGAAGGATGCCATCAAATTTGAATCCGGAAATGGTTTGGGCCTCAAGAATCCGGTTGACATTCTTTTTGAGAAAGGAGCCAAGGATGAAGACCATAAATATGGATTGTATCAATGGGATCCAACAGTAAAATCCTGGGTAAAAGCCAAGAAAATTCCTTTCACTTCATCCGTATGTGGTACCCATGATTATTTTATTGCTTCCATTTCGAGTGATGGATATTATGGAATTTTCGAAGAAACTAAAGTAAATAAAGGTACGGCCATTGTATTGCCAAAAGGCTATCGCATTCATTCCATCAAATTTGTACAAACCAATACACAAGTGGTATATGAATGGAACAGCCGATTAGGTGAAACCACGGCTTATATCCCTTACGAAAATATTTCGCCCATCAGCGATATTAGTATTGAAATATCAGATACTAAACATCAACGTTTAAAACTGGAAAAGCTCAAAGCCGGAAAATATCTCACCCTTTCTAACAAGGAGAATGAATCTCCAACACTTCAGTTTGCCGAAAAAACTTTAAAAAACCTTATCAGTGATCAAACCCTTAAAGCGAAGAAATAACATGAGAAAAACAATCCTGGCCCTTTTGGTAACGATAGCTACCACGGGCATTTCCAGAGCTCACAATACAACCATGGGCATTGAGCAAGCCCGAACCAAAAAACTCATCGAGTATAAAGGAGAAATCC
>JBEIQI010000185.1:0-6323 GCA_040376605.1 Flavobacteriales bacterium
ACCATGGGGGTTAAGGCTTGCGGGCCTTCGGGTCTATAATAGCTCATTCAGTTTTATTTAAATTTCAAAAATAAATCGTCCAATTCTTCCGGGGTTTTGCTAAAGATGATGGGTTTACCATTCACTCCAATCCACGGCATTTGAGTATTGAACAGATCTCTTAACAACTGTAATATTTCGGGTTTGTTTAAAAGCATGCCACTTCTTATCGACATTTTTGCCGCCAGCGACCGGGCTACTAGTTCGCGTCGATCCTCGGCACTTAATTTACCTGCATTTTTATATTGTTCCAATAAAGTCTCCAGCATATTTTTACTATCAATGCCAGTAGCATCTGCGGGCACACCTCTAATAATCATGGCCTGCACACCGATGGGTTCCATATCAAAACCGGTAACAATTAGGTCCGGTAGGATCTCATTTACAGCAGCCATATCAGCCCCATTGAGTTCCCAGGTTTCAGGAAAAAGGTTCATTTGGGAATGGCCCTGGTGGGTTTGTGCTAAAAATTTCTCGTATAAAATTCTTTCATGTGCCCTGTGCTGATCTACAATCCATAAGGAACTACCGGAGCCGGCTACAATATACCGATTGAATAATTGAAATAATTTGGTTTCTACCTCGGTAAGGATATCCTGATAGGCATGATTCGACTGACCTTCGGTAACCTCTCCTGTTTGTAAATCTACCCATTGATTGGTAAGTAAATCGTTGATAGGTTCTTTTTTCTCTACATTATAAAAATTCTCCCATTGTTTTTTATCGGGTTTTTGCTGATGAAAAGGATTATAATCGGAATTTACTTTAATGGTGGGTTGAACCAGTTGGGTAATATGTTTTTTAATTGGAATTTGAAATGCCGCTTCGGTATCAAAATCAAGGGTTGGGGTTATATTGTATTTCCCTAATGCCTGACGCACTGAAGCCCGAATAACCGCATATATAGATCGTTCATCTTCAAATTTTACTTCGGTTTTGGTGGGATGGATATTTACATCAATTTTGGAAGGATCTATTTCCAGAAATAAAAAATAACCCGGATGTGATCCTTTTTCAATTAAATCTTCGAAAGCATTCGCTACTGCATGATGGAAATAGGAGCTTTTAATAAACCTTCCGTTTACAAAGAAAAACTGTTCCCCACGGGTCTTTTTGGCAGTATCGGGTTTACAAACAAACCCTTGTATTTTTACAAAATCGGTACCCTCTTCAACAGGTACCAATCGATTATTAAAATTATTGCCCATCAAATTCACAATACGTTGGCGAAGGGCCGAGGCTTCCAGATGGTATACCTGGGTTTCGTCGTTGTAGAGATAAAAAGCAATTTCTGGATGAGCCAGGGCTACCCGCTGAAATTCATCGATAATATGGCGAAATTCTACCTGATCCGTTTTTAGAAACTTCCGACGGGCAGGCACATTATAAAATAAATTTTTGATGGTAAAGATGGTTCCATCAGGGCAAGAACAAGGTTCATGACTTACCACTTTAGAGGCATCAATTTCAATTTGGGTTCCGGTAGTATCGTCGGGTCTTTTTGTTTTTACAATTACCTTGGCAACGGCAGCAATCGAAGCCAGTGCTTCCCCTCTAAATCCTTTAGTAGTTATATGGAAGAGATCTTCGGATGTTTTTAGTTTAGAAGTAGCATGTCGCTCAAAGGAGAGGCGGGCATCGGTTTCACTCATGCCTGAACCGTTGTCGGCGACCTGAATAAAATTCCGGCCTCCATCTTTTACAATCAATCTAATTTCGGTTGCCTTGGCATCAATGGCATTTTCCAGTAATTCTTTAACAGCGCTGGCAGGACGTTGAATTACTTCTCCGGCTGCAATCTGGTTGGCTAAAGCATCTGGTAATATCTGTATTATATCCGGCATCGATTCCCCTGAAAACGCCACGAAAATACGATTATTCCACGGGTTTTAAAAATATTTCGGGCTTTCCCCCTTCCCTTCTCCCCTTCTATAACCCTCATTTTACAAGGGTTTGAGAAGCCCCTTCTTTTTTCTAACATTTTTTACAATAAACTATCCTAAATTGGCATATTTATCGTTTAGCTTATCAACATCCAACTCTTGATAGAAAAGACCCAACATACGAATTCGGAGGAACTCAACAGTGTACTTTTATCGAGGAAGAAAAAACGTATGAAAAAACTAACGATATACCTATTCGGATTTTTATTAGTAAGTGGATTATTTGGAGCTGGAATGGTTTGGAATAAGAACGAAAAATCCATCTCTAAATTCCCTATCGATACCGATACCCTCCCTCCTTTTTTAAATGCGAAGGCCGATAAATGGGTGGACTCAGTTTTTAATAGCCTAACACCCGACGAAAGAATCGGTCAACTATTTATGGTGGCCGCTTATTCTAAAACCACTACTCCCAACGAAGAAATTGTTTCGTTAATTAAAAATCAAAAAATAGGCGGACTTATTTTTATGCAAGGAGGTCCGGGACGCCAGGCCATCCTGAATAATTATTACCAGAATATTTCAAAAGTTCCTTTAATGATTGGGATTGATGGAGAATGGGGATTGTCGATGCGGTTAGATAGTACCATGAAGTATCCATGGCAAATGACTTTAGGGGCCATTCGCGATAATCAACTCATTTACGATATGGGAGTAGAAATCGGCAAGGAATGTAAACGCATGGGGATTCATGTAAACTTTGCTCCTGTAGTGGATGTAAATGTGAACATTAAAAATCCGGTAATTGGTGCCAGGTCATTTGGCGATAATAAATACAACGTGGCCGATAAAGGAATTGCTTATGCCTTAGGAATGCAATCGGTGGGGGTTTTAGCCAATGCCAAACATTTTCCCGGACATGGAGATACCGATAAAGATTCGCATAAATCCTTACCAACCATTCCGCATGATAAAGACAGGCTCGATTCTATTGAACTTTACCCTTTTAAAAGATTAATTGCAGCGGGTATCGGCAGTATGATGGTGGCCCATCTTTATATTCCGGCCTACGATGCTACAGCCAATACGGCTACTACTTTATCTCCGGCAGTGGTAACGGATTTATTGCAAAAACAATTAGGATTTAAGGGACTCATTTTTACCGATGCATTGGGCATGAAAGGAGTCTCCAGCTATAACGAACCCGGCATGGTAGATATGAAGGCATTAAAAGCTGGGAACGATGTATTGTTATTTTCTGGTAATGTGCCGGAGGCCATTAAACAAATAAATATAGCCATTGCCAATAACGAAATTAGCCGCGAAATGGTGGATGAAAAATGCAAAAAAATTCTGCGGGCCAAATATTGGATGGGATTAAACCAGAATAAAAAAGTATCCTTAAAAAACTTATACGACGATTTACATACTACCAAAGCAGATTTAGTGAATCGTAAATTGGTTGAAAACTCCATTACCCTCCTAAACAACAAGGATAGTCTAATCCCTTTACGCAGGTTAGATACCTTAAAAATAGCTACCCTGGCTATTGGAGATGAAACCAAAAACATGTTTCAAAAAAGAGTTGATTCCTATACAGCAGCGGATCATTTTAATATTGTGGAAGATTTGGATCAGAGCTTAATAGATAAGTTGATGCTAAAGCTACAAGGATATAATACCATCCTGGTATCTATCCATAAATCGAATGGTTCCCCTTTTAAAAGTTATACAATTACGGCCCAGGCCAAGAGCATTGTAGAGCAATTAAATAATTCGGGTAAAACGGTGGTTGTATCGGTATTTACCAATCCCTATTCCTTGTTAGATTTTAAGGAAGGATTCAAATGTAAAGGTTTAATAATGGCCTATCAAAATTCTGACCTGGCCATGGATTATACCGCCCAACTCATATTTGGCGGCATTGGAGCCAAAGGCATGTTACCGGTGAGTTTACATTTTGATTATCCTTATGGATTTGGATTAAGTACGACCCCTACCCGGTTAAAATATGCACCTGCCGAAGATGTGGGCATGGATTCGAAACAATTTTATCGGATTGATGACATTGTAAAAGCGGCCATTAAAGATTCGGTATTTCCCGGCTGTCAGATATTAGCGGCTCGCAAAGGAGTGGTATTTTATAACAAGGGGTTTGGACATTATACCTACGATAAAAAAAAAGAAGTGGATGAAAATTCCATTTACGACGTAGCCTCTATTACCAAAACCAGCACCTCCTTACCCAGCATTATGCGTATGGTAGACGAGGGTAAAATAGATCTCAATAAAACCTTTGGCGACTACTTACCCGAGCTACAGGGTTCCGACAAGGCGGGGATTGTATTAATTGATCAGTTAACCCATCAGGCGGGATTAAAACCCTGGATTCCCTTTTATACCAATACCCTGGATGCCGATTTAAACTTTAAAAAAGAGTTTTATGATACGGCCTATAGCGAAGCTTTTCCATTAAAAGTAGCAGACCATCTATATGCCAAAAAAGACATGGAAAACTATATGTTTAATGAAAATAAAAATACCGAATTAAACAGCAGTCGTAAATATAAATACAGCGATTTAGGATTTTATTTTTGGATGAAGATCGTAGAGAAATTTTATGGAAAAAGATTAGATGCATTTGTAGAAGAAAATTTCTTCAGCAAGTTAGGAGCTACCACTACCCTATTTAATCCATTAAATCGATTTCCAAAGGAAAGAGTGGTACCTACGGAGAACGATAAAATATTCCGCAAACAAATGATTCAGGGATATGTACATGACCAGGGAGCAGCCATGGTGGGGGGAGTTGCAGGCCATGCAGGATTATTTAGCACAGCCAACGATTTAGCCAAGTTATACCAAATGTATTTAAACAATGGCACCTATGGAGGCGAAAGATATTTACAGGAAAGTACGGTAAAGGAGTTTACCCGATGTCAGTTTTGTGCCAATGGAAACCGAAGAGGGATTGGATGGGATAAACCGGATACCAATGGAGAGGGGGGCACGGCTTGCGATTGTGTATCCTATTTAAGTTTTGGCCATGCTGGATTTACAGGATGTTTGGTATGGGTAGATCCAAAAGAAGAATTGGTTTATATTTTCTTTTCGAATCGGATCCATCCGAGTGCCGAAAATACCAAATTGGTAAAACAAGGTCAAAGAGCCCAAGTACAGGAAGTTTTTTACAGTGCCATGATGTAAATAAAGGATGATGCCAGCCAACCTATCAATTACCGGAAACCCAAACGCTAAAATGTTAAAACCTTGGACAACCCCGGGAAATTAACAGGGATTGTAGTAACTTTAGTTTGGACAATAACTAGTTATAGGGCATTTTAAGACACACCGTAAACAGACAGACAAATGGCAATATTTGAAATAGATAAAGGAAAAGCAAGACGAGTTAGACTTAGTGAATTCAAACTCGAAAAGGACTTGCAAAAACTGGTCG
Organism: Flavobacteriales bacterium; assembly: GCA_040376605.1. GTDB lineage: Bacteria > Bacteroidota > Bacteroidia > CAIKAF01 > CAIKAF01 > JANWKQ01. The sequence continues at coordinate 5,380 of JBEIQI010000185.1, forward strand.
AAAACAACTTGGAGACAATTTTTAATTGCAGACTTATTGCGACAGAGTTTACAACTGGTAATATTCATTCAGGACGCATTGACACACTTGCTATTTCTGAAGACAACAACCCAGTAATTATTGAATATAAAAAAGTTGCTTCTTCTGACCTGATAAATCAAAGTCTATATTATTTGCATTGGATAAGAGACCATAAAGGAGATTTTCAAATTGCTGCAAACAGAACTTTAGGAAAAGATATTGAAGTTGACTGGTCAGACATTCGAGTGATTTGTTTAGCACCAGAATATAAAAAATACGACCTACACGCTGTTCAAGTAATGGGTGCAAACATTGAACTTTGGCAATACAAGACTTATGACAACGGAATTTTAAATATTGAAGAAGTTTACAAACGAACAACTTCAACTACCAACCAAGACACAGCCGACATAGGTAGTAAAAATCCTGTTATGGTAGAAGCTGGTAAGAAAGCGGCTTTGACAAGAAAAACAGCGACTTATACTCTTGAAGAACATTTTGAAAATCTTGACGAAAATATCCTTGAATTATTCAACACAATTCGTGACTACATTGTAACCATTGACAGTTCAATTGAAGAAACACCAAAGAAAAATTATATCGCCTACAAGACAAGCCAAAACTTTGCTTGCTTACAGACATACAAAAAGAAATTGACTTTGTTTTTAAAACTTGACGCAAACGAAGTAAATCCAATGCCAAAACAAGGTAGAGATGTAAGCGAAATTGGACATTTTGGAACGGGCAACTTTGAACTAATCATTAAGGACTTGGCAGACTTTGAAGAGACGAAGCTTTTAATCAACGAAGCATATAAAAACATAGGTGGATGACAAGAAAAACGCCCTATAACAGCACCTACAAGAAATTGGCGGTTCAGTGGTTAAATGAAGCTTTGTGCTTCGTATCAAGTTCAGTGGTGG
>JBEIQI010000129.1:0-8391 GCA_040376605.1 Flavobacteriales bacterium
AGTTTAATGTGGTCGTTTCCTTCAACGGTGATTCTTCCAACCCTCACTTTGTCCTTTTTGTCTACCTTGATACGCATTACCATTCCGCCAGGGAATGCATCAATGGTAGTATCCGGGAATAATTCGAAATCGACTTGTGCATCAAAGAAATTTTTGTCTGCAAAAAAGTCTTTGATATAATACTCGGTATTTTTTAGTAGGTAATCGGTGATAATATTTCCCCTTCTTAAGTTAATATGTTCTCTAATATCATCCGCTTCTGATTTTTTTACGCCTCTAATAGAAAACTTACTTAACCTTGGTTTTTCTTCTACATAAATAACCAAATCAATAAAGTTTTTTTCAATGGCAGTATAATATATTTTTATGTTGGCAAAGGGGCTATTGTCTTCATACAAACGATCAATGGCGCCTGAAATGTCGTCTCCCGGCACTTTAATACGTTGTCCTTCTGTTAAGCCTGAAAGGGAAATAACTACTTGTTTGTTGAGGGTTTGAGAAGGACTTTCTACGCTCAGTTTTCGTATAATATATTCGGTTGATTTGGTATAATCTAACTTGCCGAATTGCGAATAACCATTAGAAATACTGCCCAAAAACAGGGCTATTATTATGCTGTAAAAAATTATAATTCTCTTCATTTAATTATGCAGGTATAAGCTGCTCGCTAATAAAACCAAATCTTCTTTCTCGTTGCTGATAATCAATAATGGCCTCAAATAAATCTTCCTTTCCAAAATCCGGCCATAATTTCGGCGAAAAGTACAACTCTGAATAGGCAATTTGCCAAAGTAAATAGTTACTAATTCTTAATTCTCCGCTGGTTCTTATTAAAAGTTCAGGATCGGGAATATTAGCAGTACACAAATGGCCATTAAAAACTTCCTCATTTATGTCTTCTATGGCCAATTCACCCTTTTGTACTTTTTCGGCAATCTTTTTGGTGGCATTAATAATTTCCCATCTTGCACTATAACTAAGCGCTAATATAATCGTCATTTTATCGCAGGAGGCCGTTGATTCAATGGTTTCTTGTAATTGATCTCTACATTCCTGCGGGAGTGCATCTAAATCTCCAATAGTTTGAAGCTTGATTCCTTTTTCTAAAAGGGTACCCGTTTCTTTATGAATACTATCTACCAATAATTCCATTAGTGCATCCACTTCGTACTTGGGTCTTTTCCAGTTTTCTGTAGAAAAAGTATAGAGAGTTACAAACTTAACTCCGGCTTCTGCGGCGCCTTCAATAACATCTTTAACGGCTTTAACCCCTTCCTGATGTCCAAAAGTACGCATCTGTCCCTGCTGTTTTGCCCAACGACCATTTCCATCCATTATGATGGCAATGTGCTGTGGCACCCGATCTTGTATGATCTTTTCTTTCAGGGACATTTTATTTTCTCTTTTTGCCGTTATAACCGTTTTTCGAACCTCTTCCACCTACACCCATTCCGCTGCAAGTCGAAGGATCCCGAATGTAAAAGATCAAAGATACACCTAAATATCCATACCAATCAATGTCGGCCTTATTTCCTCTCTGATAATAATCATTTGAAATTCCGGCATAATTACCTCTCGATTGGTTACTGGCCAAACCAGCAATGGCACCATTCTGTGCAACTATCTCACTATTAATAGCATAGTCAGTACTTACGTCATCCAGATAATCGTTAAATGTAATTCTCATCCCATATTCTGCAGCAATGGTGAGTTTATTATTGATATTAAATTTCACTCCCATCCCAAAAGGAATACAAGGCATGATTCGGGAATAGGGAGCTCTATCGGGGTAGGAGGCAGTACCTTGACCTTCGGTACCCAGCGGCAACAGATCTACTAAAGTTCCATTGATGGTGGTTTTTGGGTCATAATAATAAGCACCAATTCCGGCAAAAAGGAAAGGAGTCCATTTCCGTATTTTTTCGGTATGGCTGTATTGGTTTATTCCAAATGGGAAAAAATTAAGTTCTGCGGCTGCATGAATTTCAAAAATATTCGATTCGAAATTCAAATTTCGAACTTGTTGATAAGCAAAATCACCTTCGTTATCATCGGCATATACCCCTAAATAAGTGAATCCGGCTCTAATGGACCATCGGTTGGTAAGAATTCTTTTTACAAAAATGGTTCCTGATGGATGGGGAAATTTAAAATGACCTGTAGGATTAAGATCTCCTACATAATAAGAAATACCAGCACCTACGCCAATTTCCCATTTTTGGGAGAAACAACTTAGGTTGGCAGTGAATAATATAGCAAATAAGGCAGCGGCCCTTCCCTTTTTCATCCTTTAACTATAGTGAACTCAAAAACGATTCAAATGCTGGATTATTGTGGGTTAAGCGGAGATTTTTAGTTATAATATTTAGGAACCGATCTGGTATTGGTCGAAAATTTCCAAGATACATTAAACATCAAGAACATATAACCATCAGGATCTGTGGGATCTCCTCTTTGCTGTCCGGCTTCTGTTCCCGGGGTACCTGGCACAGGGTTAGCAAAATACTGAGCAACCGGATCACTTAATAATGAAGGGTCAATATAAGTTTGGCTAATATCATCCATATAATCGCTGAACGATTTTCTATAACAAAGTTCAGCATCAATGCTAATGGCTGAATTTACTCTATAACGAAAACCTAAATTAACCGGAATCACAAAAGAGGTTAAAGCATATTCTGGGCGGGTTGGCAAAATGCCTTGTCCTTCGGTATGTAACAATTGCAGTTCATAGGTAGTTCCATCAATATAATCACCCAAAGGATTAAAATAACATCCTGCAATACCAGTTGCAATATAACCGGTAAAAACTTTTCCTTTTTTCTGACGCTTATGTCTATGTTTGTGCCCTTCCGGTGCATCTGGAATAAAGTAGAATTCAACTAAACCGCCCCATTCAAGCAAAGGGGATCTAAAGCCTAAATTACGAAATTCACGACCAGGATAAGAAGTATACTGGTCATGACCTTTTAAAATTCCATATTGGACGTTTAAGCGGATGGCCACAAAATGGTTAATTCTGTAACGAGCTCCTATTAAAAAGTTTGGACGTAGGGCGTCAAAATCAAAGTCAGCCAAAAAGTTAGTTCCAATGGCATCAGCACCTCCTGCATCACCCATAAACTGAGTAAAGCCAAGGCCTCCCATTACTTCTAATTTATCAAATGCACCATTCCAGGTGGTTCTGTATCTGTGGAAATGAGCCCCTTGTGAGCTAACAAAAAGGTTGCCGGTTAAAAGCAATAGGGCAATGGCAATTAATTTTTTCATAAACTTTTAATGTTATGACATGGTTCAGTGGATTGCAAAAATATAAAAAAAATCATTTACAACGCAAATTACAGGGCTAATTTCTCTTGTCAACACCCCATAAAAGCTTATTTCTTAAGGTTTCGATATAGCTTATGTTGGGCATTTTAATCAGGTTAACGGCAAACTTGGCCTTCTTTATATGGATTTCAGTGCCCGTTTTAAGAGTATAACTTCTTGAATCTAAAGATATTAAGTTGGATTCTTGTCTGGATTCAATCACCAGTTTAATATGGGTGGTATCTGGCACTATCACCGGGCGCATATTAAGATTATGCGGGGCAATAGGCGTTAGCACAAAACTCTGTGAGGTAGGTAAAATGATGGGTCCGCCGCAACTTAACGAATAGCCTGTTGATCCAGTAGGAGTAGATATAATAAGACCATCAGCCCAGTAGGTTGTAAAAAACTCCCCATTTAACCAGGTATGTATAGAAATCATACTGGCCGTGTCCTTTTTGAGCACGGTGGCATCATTTAAGGCAAGTTTTTCTGTTTCTAAAATATCGTTTCCAGCGTCAACATCTAATAAAACCCTGGGTTCCAATGTGTATTTTCGATCGAGTAGCTGGGTTAAGGCCACTTCCATATTTTCTTTCGGTACCGAACTTAAAAATCCCAAACGACCTGTATTTAAACCTATTACCGGAATCCCAGAATCCTTCACTAAAAGCATGGTATTTAATATAGTTCCATCACCCCCTATGCTAATCATACAATCAACATCCGATTCCAAATCCGAATCCTTCGAATAGGCAGGATATTGAGTATCTAACTGAAACTCATTTAAAAGGTAATCACTATAAGGTTTATAAATAGTAACCTTAACATTATGCGTATTTAACCAGTTAAAAAGCGATTTTAGATACGCTATATTTTCGGGAGCAATGGTCTGTCCATAAATAGCAATCTTCATGCAGTTGTTTTTTACAAAGGTAGTTAATTTGAACTGTCATACAGGTAGTTTTGTAAATCGGTGATGAATGGTAAGTTCTTTAAAACATAATTTGGAGCTATTCCGGCTGTTCGCTTTACTTCCCCTGTTTTTTGCAGGCTCATTGGTATGGACATGGGAGTTTGGTTACTTCACTCTTGGTCTCATACATTAGCTACTGTAAAAACAAAGGGAGGTATCGCTGTCATCCGGGCTAAAAAAAACCGCTAAAAAATGAATTTTAGCGGTTTCGTAAATATATTAGTATATAATATTAATGACCGTGTGCATCATGATTTTCATGATCTTCAACAACTTCAGTTGAGTCTGTTGTTGAAGCGGTAGAATCAGCCGTTGTTTCGGTGGTTTTAACGTCCCCATGATTTTCTTCATGAGTGGTTGCATGCTCTTCAGTTTTGTTTTTATCCTTACATTCACCATCACAACATGCGGTTGATTTCATGCTTAAAAAACCAGCAATAATTCCAATAATAACAACTGCTAGTAAAATTGGGGTAGCCATCCATTTATTGGTTGGTTTCGGCTCTTCGTGATGATGGTTTTCCATATTGTTTGAAGTAAAATTATTTTGCACAAAAATAAAAGGTAAATTGAATTAACAAGAAATTTTCGTCATTTATCCTTTAAATTTTCCCCAAAATTGATTTCTGTGCCTGTTTTATTCTAATAATATAGTAGATTTGTCCATTACAAGCCCAAGCGCATACAAGGGTTGGTAAATGATTTAGTTACCATTTATATTGATTATATGATTATTGCAGAAAACCATGTTGTCGCTATTTCTTATACGCTTAAGGAAAAGGGTTCGGATAACATTATCGAAAAAGTAGAAATTTCAGATCCTTTTGTGTTCTTATTTGGAGCAGGTAATTTATTAGAAAAATTCGAAGAGAATTTAAGTGGTAAAGCCATTGGAGAGGAATTTGATTTTATTTTATTGGCTCCGGATGCCTACGGTACCCTTGAGGCAGATGCCATTGTGGATGTGCCAATCGAGGTCTTTATGAGCAATGGGAAATTAATGGAAGATATAGTTATTCCAGGCAAACAAGTACGATTGGTTGATCAACAAGGTAATCCTTTAACCGGAATCGTATTGGAGCGTGGTTTAGAAAAGATTAAAATTGATTTTAACCATCCAATGGCCGGAAAAGATCTTCATTTTGCAGGCAGGGTAGTGGAAGTTAGAAAGGCCACTGATGAAGAAATTTCTCATGGCCATGTGCATGGTCCAGGTGGACACCATCATTAATTTGTTTAATTAAAATAGCCAATATTATGTCAACAGCATTGGGTATTCCTTCGGTGGATTTAAGTGAATTTACCAAGGGAAACGATGAGAAGCGTAAAAAGTTTGTTCAGGAATTAGGGCATGCTTATGAAACCGTCGGTTTTGTGGCAGTTAAAAACCATGGAATCCCTGATGAGGTAGTGGAAAGTTTATATCAACTATCTAAAACATTTTTCGGTTTGGCTGAGACTCAAAAAAAGAGCTACGAAATAGAAGGTGGAGCAGGTCAAAGAGGCTATACCTCTTTTGGTAAGGAGCAAGCCAAAGGATTCGATGCACCTGACTTAAAAGAGTTTTTTCAATATGGGCAAAATGTGGAAGATGGAGATGCCATCATTCATGAGTATCCCGCCAATGTTTCTGTTAAGGAGGTCCCCGGATTCGATGATACCTTTTATAATGCCTATCGTCAGTTTGAAATCAGTGGGGGGCATTTGTTATCAGCCATTGCTTTATATCTGGGGTTAGAAGAAACCTATTTTGAAGATCATATCCATAACGGTAATTCCATATTAAGGGCCATTCATTATCCGCCCATTACCCAGGAACCAAAATCTGCGGTAAGGGCCGAGCAGCATGAGGATATTAACTTAATTACCCTATTGGTGGGAGCATCGGCCGATGGATTACAAGTATTAAATAAGAACAACGAATGGATTTCAGTAACGGCTTTACCCGAGCAAATTGTAGTAAATGTGGGGGATATGTTACAGCGATTAACCAATAATAAACTTAAATCAACCACCCACAGGGTAGTAAATCCACCAAAGGAATTATGGGGTACGAGTCGTTTCTCCATACCATTTTTCTTGCATCCAAGGTCGGATATGAGGTTAGATTGTTTAAAGAGTTGCATTACAGCTGAGAATCCAATTCAACACGAACCCATTACGGCCGGAGAATATCTTAATGAAAGGTTAAGAGAAATAGGTCTTAAAAAATAAACCTATTTTGGTATGCCGTTTGCAATTACAAACCATAATTTTAACTTTGAATATAATTCATACCTATGAAAAAACTTTTCTTCTTATTGATTTTAGTGGCGGGAGTTAGCCGATTAGCAGCTCAAACCGAAGAAACAAGCTGTTATAACCAATGGGCTAAAGCCTTTGAGGTAAGAGGAGCTGATGATGTTAAAGATGGCTGGCATGATGGAGTGGTTTTATCAATTCGTTCTGGAAGCAAAACCAAATGTTATACTGCTAAGGTAGAAGTGGTAACCGGAGCCATTAAAGAAATCTTTATCAAGTTTGTGGATGGTAAATACGATCTTTATAAACCCGATTGGAAATATACCGATCAAAAAGGGACTATAATAAATGGCATTACAAAAACGTTACAGACTATGGATGATGATTTGGTGAATGTTATTTTTATCAATCATCTAAAACCAAAAAAGAAAGCATTTGAATTGGCACCATTGCCGGATATTGATGATTTTTAAATGAAAAAAAGCAAACTCATGTTGGTTTTATTTGCTGCCGGGCTCATCTTAGGTAGTTATGCATGTAAATCAAGTCAGCAATGCGATTGCCCTACCTTTGGACATCATGCCTCCACCAAATCCGGCGTGTACAAGACCAACTCCAAAAATCACTAAATCATTTCTAACATTTATTTAGGATCCTTCATGTGAATTTACGCGGGGTTGTAACCGTTTTTGAGTAATTTTGTGGCGTAATAAATAAGTATGGAAAATCAAATACCACCGGTTCAGGTTTATGCCGAATCAACACCTAATCCTTCTACCATGAAGTATGTGGTAAACAGACCTTTGTTGATTGATAACAGTGTTGAATATAGTGATGTAAGTCAAACCAAATCATCTCCATTAGCTGCGGCTTTATTTCAATTTCCTTTTATAGGGAGTATATATAAAAAATAATTTTGTAACAGTAACTAAGGTGCCTGTTATCGAATGGATAGAAATTATGCATGAGTTACGTCAGTTTATTTTGGATTTCTTTTTGGAAGGCAAGGTGGCTGTAACGGAATTGCCTCCACCTGCGGAGAAAAAAGAATCCAAGTCCATTGTTCATGAAACCCCTTTGAATCCTACCGAAGCGGAAACCAAAATCATTGAAATCCTGGATGAATATATTAAGCCGGCGGTAGAGCAGGATGGTGGTGAAATATCCTTTAAATCTTTTGAAGAAGGGGTAGTGAGTGTAGTTCTAAGAGGCTCCTGCAGTGGATGTCCATCTTCTACCTTAACGCTTAAGGCAGGCATTGAACAATTACTCAAACGTATGGTACCTGGAGTAGAATCTGTGGTAGCCGAAAATGAATAAATTTTATTCGGGAGTTTTATCTTCTTCCTCCTTGGTCCCGGTGGAATTATTTTTTTGAAGATTTTCGTCTCTTACAATGGCATTGGTGCGTAAATTTACCTGTGAACCATTCACCTTCACCAGTTTTTTCTGCTGAGTAGTTACGGTTCTAGTGGATGTGGCACCCGTTGTTTTAGTGGTATCCGACGAATTCGTTTTTGTATTAGTGGTTTGTGAAAACCCAAGTCCGGCAATCAGCAAACATGATAAGGTTAAAATAAATGTTTTCATCTTATTCAAAAATTAAGTGTTTAACAGATTCACCGCTATCTCTTAACTCCCTTAAGGCGTGAATCCCTATCTCTAATTGTAAATTTACAAATTTTGCCGTTACTTGTTTGTCATTGGCAGAAGTTTTAACACCTTCGGGAACCAACGGATTATCGGAAACCAACATGAGGGCTCCACGTGGTATTTTATTGGCAAAACCCGTTGTAAAGATCGTAGCCGTTTCCATATCAATACCAATGGCTTTTGTATCTACCAGATAATCTTTAAATTTTAAA
>JBEIQI010000216.1:0-5444 GCA_040376605.1 Flavobacteriales bacterium
AGGCCCGATCTTTATAGTAAATTGGAATAGCTTTAATGTTTTAACTCGGTAGTTCAAGGTTCCACCAGGATGGCTTGGTATTTTATTTAAAAAATACCCTAAACAGGCGATAGCGTTTCTTGCTGTTCGGCTTACCTTTGTGGCATTGAAATATTTGATTCGTAAGCATGAAGAAGCAAGCATTATTATTCCTTATTTTTGGCTTTAGCATAATAGCGCATGCACAATTGGACAGCATTGCTGTAAAAGATTCTATTAAGCAGCAAGAATTAAAAGTATTTACCATTCTGGAAAAAAATGATGGGTTATTTACCTTTTTGCCGGGGTCCGTTTCTTATATTCCTACTGAGCGTTTAAACTCCATTCAACCATTTACTTTGAATGAGATTTTGCGCAAAATTCCAGGAGTTCATGTTGCAGATGAAGAGGGTGCAGGCATGAGATTAAATATTGGTATTCGTGGAATGGATCCGGATAGAAGTCGCGGTGTTCATATGATGGAAGATGGAATTCCGGTTGCCATGGGGCCATATGGTGAAAATGAAGCCTATTACAGCCCATTTGTAGATAGAATGAGCGGCATCGAAATAATTAAGGGAAGTGGACAGATCTTGTACGGGCCTCAAACGGTAGGTGGGATTATTAATTTTATTACCGCCGATCCTCCTGAAAAAACCAGACTCAATATCAAGTTTATGGGAGGCACCGGTTTAAATTTTTTAGGTTCGGTTAATTATGGACAAGGTTTTAAAAATGGAGGATTTACCATTAGTTATATACGCAAACAAGGGGAGCAAGTGGGGCCCACTTGGTATAGAATAAATGATGTAGTGGCAAAATTGGTTTTGAAAACATCCGAAAAGACCAGATTGATTTTTAAGGCTGGTTTTTATAACGAGATATCTAATTCTACCTATATTGGGTTAACTCAAAATATGTGGGAAAATGGACAAAATTTATTTGTTCAAATGGCTCCTGATGATAGAATGGTAGTTAATCGGTTTTCTGCTTCTATGATGCACGAATGGAGGATTAATAATAAACTTTCAATGACAACAACTATGTTTGGTTACCGCACCAGTAGGGAATGGAGGAGACAGGAGTTTTCTTCTACTCCAACAACAAATATGTCAGGTGTTATTTGGGGTGATACGAATATCATAGGTGGAGCACTATATATGAAAAATTCTACCGGACTCAGGAATAGATATTTTGATGTAGCCGGGGTTGAGAATAAGTTTAGTTGGAATTTTAAAACAGGCAAAATTGAGCAACGATTGGACGCAGGTATTCGTTTTATTTATGAACGTGCAAATGAGTATTATATGATTGGGGCAAGCCCTTCCTCTGAAGTGGGCATTCATACATCCAATGAGTTTAGAAATGGATATGGGTTGGCGGTTTACGCACAAGATAAATTATTTTTGCACAAAAAAGTTACTGCTACAATTGGTGTAAGAGGAGAGTTTTTCTGGTTTGACAGAACATTTAATATACTCAGCGGTATAGATACTTTATTAGGGAACAAGAACTTTATTGGAGCAATTATTCCAGGTATAGGTTTGAATTACAAGCCGGCACAATGGGTTAATATTTATACAGGATTACATAGAGGTTTTGCACCACCGAGGGTAAAGGATGCTATTAATGGTGCTGGTATTGCTATTCAATTAAATCCGGAGGATAGTTGGAATGTAGAGTTGGGTGCCCGATTTAAAGTAAAGGAATTTTTTAGCGCTGAGGTAACTGGTTTTTATATGGATTTTATAAATCAGGTGGTGCCACAAAGTGTATCTAGTGGAAGTTCATCATCTGCCTTGGTAAATGGAGGAGCAACAAGGCATGCTGGAATAGAGTTAGCTTTTAATTATGACCTGGCGAAACACTTAGGTTGGAATAAGTGGAGTTTAGGATTGGAAGGTGTATTTACCTATCAATATGCTGTATATTCTAAAGATAGATTTGCATTTGTATCAGGCGATACCTTGAATTTGATGAATAATACTTTGCCCTATGCACCATCCATTATGGCTAATGCAGCCATATTTATGCAAACTCGCTTTGGGCTTCAGGTGCGGTTGAACTTAAATTATGTAGGACAACAATTTGCCGATGATGCTAATACAATAGTGGCAACGGCTGATGGAAGAAAGGGGTTGATCCCGGGTTATGTTTTATTGGATGCTAATATTGCCTATAAAGTTCCTGTAATAAGAACTACCATTCGTTTATCTGCGAAGAACCTAACCAATAATGAATATATAGCTAGCAGACGGCCAACTGGCATTAAAGTTGGATTGCCATTCTTATTGATGGCCGGATTTGAATTTCAGTTTTAATGAGCTTGTTAGTAAACGCTAATAACTCAATCGAATATTAACTCAGCGTTACCCACTTAACATTTGCTTAATATTGGAGTAATCATTTCATCACCTTTGCATAATGAATTAGTAATTAGACTAAGCTGAAGGCTGAACTACCTTTGTCATGCAATTATTCAAAAAATAAAGCATGAAAAAAATTACCTTACTCCTCCTCGCAATACTTCTTACACAATTTGCTTACCTTCAAAAAAACGGAATCATCACTGGTAAAATAGTGGATGAGGTAACTGGAGAAGACTTGATCGGTGTTAGTGTAATGGTAAAAGGCGGTACCAAAGGAACCGCAACAGATATTGATGGAACTTTTAAGCTGGATGTTGCACCTGGTGTGTATGATCTACAAATTACTTATATTTCATATCAAACCAAGATCATTGAAAAAATTCAGGTTGAGGCTGGTCAAACAACCGAAACCGTGCATATTACTTTAGCAGAATCAGTGAATGAATTAGGTGGCCATACTGTTACCGCTACTGCAACGAAAGGAACCAGTACAGCACTTATTTTGGAGCAAAAAAATAGTGCGGTTATGTTTGATGGTATTTCTTCTGATCAAATGAGAAAGTCCCCAGACAGAAACACCGCGGATGTTTTAAAAAGGGTAAGTGGTGCGACTATACAGGATAATTTCGTCATTATAAGAGGGTTGCCTGATAGATATAATGCTGCTTTTATTAATGGCTCTCCATTACCAAGTTCGGAGCCAGATAGGAAGGCCTTTTCGTTTGATATTTTTCCGTCTGCTTTGTTGAGTGACTTAAAGGTAATTAAAACCGCTATGCCAAGTCTATCAGGTGAATTTGCCGGTGGAATTATTTTAGTTAGAACCAAGGATATTCCGGAAAAAAATTATTATTCACTTAATTTAGGAACCAGTTTTAATCTCATTACAACTTTTTCTAATTTCAATAGAGCGACGGGAGGAAATACCGATTTTTTTGGATTGGATGACGGCACGAGACAATTACCAAACAATTTCCCTACTAACCAACAAATGGTGGATGCTGCTAACTTAGGGCAGAATGACCAATTAGTGGATTACGCAAAAATGCTTAATAACAATTTCCCAATTAAATCAGGGTTAGCCGCTCCAGGATTTAATTTTCAATTTTCTATGGGACATAATATCAACCTAATTCCAAAAGCCTTAAGAAATACTTCAACAAATAAAACAGAATTGGGGAGTGTTTTTGCCCTAACCTATAATACCATGCAAACATTTAGGGAAATTGAAAGAAATGATTTTGAAAATCCAGGTGGACAGGTGGTTGCTTTTGTTGATAAACAATACAATATCAATACCTCCTGGGGCGGTATTTGGAACTTAGCATTATTGGCATCTAAAGCAAATGGTGCTAATAATAAAATTTCCTTGAAGAATATGTTTAATGTGAATACGAATGACCAGGCAATTAATCGTGATGGGTTTATATTTGATCAAGGTTTTCAGATAAAGTCGTATAATATGCTTTATACTCAAAACACCTTGTTCGCCACCCAGTTATCAGGGGAGCATGTACTACCAAAATCGAAAATAAAATTTGAATGGGGAGCATCTTACAATAGATTAAACAGAATTATTCCCGATTATAAAATTTTGGAATACCGTAGAGATGCAAGTGATACTACTATGCCTTATGTGGTTAATTTTGGAGGGTCCGTACAATCCTCCATTGCATCCAGATTTTTTTCTAATCAATTGGATAATTTAGGTGCAGGTAACTTTGATTTTTCCCTCCCATTTAAGATTGGAGCCACTCGCCATGAATTAAAAGTAGGGTCATTTTTACAATATAAAGCTAGGGAGTTTGAGGGTAGGGTATTTGGCTATACCACATATGGATTAGGTGGCACAGACGTGCCGTCCATTTCCGTTTCAGCTATAGATTCAATTTTTGATAACCGAAATTTTAGTAACCAGGGCTTGGTCTTGGAGGAGGTAACTAGAAAGTCAGATAGCTATAAATATTGGGCGTCGGTTGCTGCTGGGTATATTCAACTTGAACATGCTTTTTTTGAAAATAAGCTGAGAATCATTTGGGGAGCTAGATTAGAGAGTTTTCACCAAAACCTAGCGGCATTTCAAGTATCTGATGATTCGCCAGTAAACATAGATACTACCGTAATTGATGTGCTTCCATCTATCAACATAATTTATGCTTTTCATCCCAAGTTCAATTTAAGATTGTCTGGATCTCAAACCGTTTGTCGCCCGGAGGCCAGAGAGTTAGCTCCATTTTCTTTTTATGATTATAGTATTTTTGCTTTGGTGGGTGGAAACGCACAACTGCAAAGAACCAAAATTACTAATGCTGACTTGCGTTTTGAGTGGTACCCTGCTGGTGGTCAGTTGGTATCGCTAACCGGGTTCTTTAAATATTTCGAAAATCCTATTGAAAAAGTATTGTTTACGGGTGCAACAAACAGAACCTTTACCTACATTAACGTGCCCGATGCATACGCCGCTGGAATTGAGCTTGAATATAGATTTACCATCGGTTCTTTTATCAAAGATAATAAGTCGAGGTTTCTAAACGATTTAAGTTTTTCGGGTAATTTTGCATACATACAATCTAATGTTAATGTATTGGATACCTTATCAGGTACAGAGAAGAATAGAGCACTTCAAGGACAGTCGCCGTTTATATTAAATGCTGGTGTTCAATACAATGACAGTAAACATAATTTCGGAATTGCCTTGTCCTTCAATTTTATTGGCCCCAGAATTTGGGCGGTAGGTAATGTGTTTTATCCGTCAACTATGGAAAATTCACGTCCGGTACTTGATCTACAATTATCTAAATCTTTTCTAAAAAAGAAATTGGAACTTGTACTTAATTTTAGAGACTTAATTGCTAGCAGAGCTATTTTCTATCAAGATACCGATGGTAATGGAATTTATTCCGAGGGCCAGGATTATGTGATGATTAATCAGCGTTTAGGTCAGCAGATTTCATTTTCTGTGGGATATAAGTTCTAGTTTGTTTGCATTATGCCCTAAACTTCTTAATGTTTTTTATTGAACTCTGATGACCGTCTAAATTTTTTAGATTAAAAAAC
>JBEIQI010000209.1:0-5631 GCA_040376605.1 Flavobacteriales bacterium
ATAATCAGTCGGCCTCTCTAGAATACATATTGTGTCATCGATATCAATATAGATCGTCATATAATTATGTTATTTTCAGATTTGTAACGTTCCCACTCTTCTCTCTTCATCAGATTAGGAAATATTTCTCCGTTATTGTATGATTCCTTTACGTAGAACTTTCCAGGAAGATCACAACCGCAGTATTTACAGTAACCTAACTTTACGCATTCATCTTTGCATAAAATTGCCCGATAAGCAACTTGCTCCTTTTCATGTTCTGAAAGAAGATAGATTTGTTCTCCAAACATTTTAAGATTTCCTTCTAAGAACTGTAGTATTTTCTTGGGCGTCACTTTCATTTTCCTCTTAGGCTTTTTCGTTTTTCCTTTTCTGATGCCAATACTTCTCTCGCGCCATATCCTCCCCTAGCTGCTTCCAGATCTCTAATGCTTTTTACCAATTTAATCAAGCCAAAAATCGTTGGGATCCATTTCCTCAATACAGAACCTTTTATACTGATGGGCTTTACAGTCAAACATTTCAGTACGAAATAGTAAAGAAATCTAAAATAAAGAAAGGATGGAAATTATTGGTGAAAGTTTGGAATATTCATTTGAAGAAGCAATTATTTCAATTCTATTACCAAGGCAAAAAAATCGATCATTCAAACAATTCTGAAATTGAACCCAACCTTTCAAAATCATTTGAATTGATTATACCAGAACGAAAGTTAGATATTAAGCAACTACAAATATCAATTCAATAAAACTATTCGGACTTGGTTTTATAACCTTTGCCAGCTCCTTTTTTAAATGAGAAAGTACGTTGGATATTGAATCCAATGTGAATATCTCCGTTTAACCAATCTTGCGTGGTTCCTGCAATAAAGCTGTTGTCATAGGTGGCTTGTGAGTTGCTTAGCATAAATTGAAATACATGGCCACCCGTTTCCCAATCAACTCCAATAGATAAAGGACCTTTGATTGGAAGGTTATTTACATCCGCAAAATTCTGACCTGCAACCGGCCAAAAATATTCGGCAGAAATAGAAATTCTATTGGAAATTCGAAACTTCCCACCGAAACCAAGATGGAAGGTCGTGTTTTGATCTTCTTTTAATGGAACTAAATTTTGATGACAAACTACCGGTGTAATTTGCATTGAAAACCATCGGCAAAATTTTCTAGCCCATAGTACTTGAAAGCTATAACTTAACCTTGAAGTAAAATAATTGTTGCGATCGGGATCAGCAAAATTTACTGTAGAAATTCCCATGTTAGCATATAAGTCAATGGTAAACGGAAATGACTTCGGACCTTTACTTTGCCGAAGAATTTGATATTTAACAAAACCATCCCAAACTTTTAAGTAATTGCTTCGGCCAATACCAATACAAATTCTCCCATCATGAAATGGCAAGGTATATTCAAGCCCAAATCGAATTCCGGCGAGATCTAGCCCAAACAAGTCTACAATGCCCCCCTTCACACTTCCAAAGCGGTGTTGAATCATAAATAATAATTCACCTTTTCCCGGCAACTCAACAGAATGACCATTTATTACTCTAACTCCCTTGAAAGTACCTGTGGCATATTCTTTTTGTTTTGGTGTGGTTTCTTCAAGTTCATCTAATAAGCCTTGTGAAAACGAAAAAATTGGAAGTAATGTAAAAGCAAAAATTAAGTAAAGTTTTCTCATATCAATAGATTCAATTAATTATTAGGAAACCCATTTTCAATCCAAATTTCAATCGTTCGGATATCGCATTCAGAAAGTTTAGGACGATCTTTGGGCATAGGAGTAAAGCCCACCGAATGGTTAATGGAGCTAATTAATGTTATGGCACCTGTGGTTAGGTATCCTGAAATATTGGCGTAACCCTCAAAACTTTGTCCGCCGCCACTAATAGGAGCTGCAGTATTACTGTGGCAATCGTAACAATTGTTTGAGATAATATAGGTAATTTGTGCACTGTATTTTACATCAGCAGTATCACATTCATTTTGCGGATAGAGAATTTCCTCCTTGTCATAATAGCATCCCGTAGTTGCAATGCCTAATATTGAGATAACTATCAAGACATGGAGGAAATTTTTCATAAAGATTATTTTATTGTTTTGCCAATGTAGTGTTTACATTTACTTCAATATCACTGGAAATATTTTTCACCTTATCGTTCTTAATACCATAGTCCTCTAATTTTACTTTGAATGAAGACTTT
This sequence comes from Flavobacteriales bacterium, assembly GCA_040376605.1. Classification (GTDB taxonomy): domain Bacteria; phylum Bacteroidota; class Bacteroidia; order CAIKAF01; family CAIKAF01; genus JANWKQ01. Next base: position 2,204 of record JBEIQI010000209.1, read on the forward strand.
AAGGTAACATTGGTACCACTCACTACAAGGCTTCCACCTGCGGTAACTTCCTTTGTAACACCATGCATGGTTAACTTACCCGAAACAGTTACTTCATAAGTGCCATTTGTACCATACTTAATATCAGAATTATTGGTGATTTTTCCATCAAACGTTGACTTTGGATAGGTGTCAGATTGCATGTAATTATCATTAAAGTGAGTTTGCATAAGGGATTTATCAAACTCAAAAGACTTAATAATCACGATAAAGGCTAAATTTCCATTAGACGCATCTAATAATGAAGTAACTTGATTGTTTTTAGCTTCAATGTCTTCAAGCGTTGCTTTGGAGTGGAAGCTGATACTTCCAGTTGTGGTTTTGTACTTTTGTCCAAAGGCTACACCGGTTAGAGCCACAAATGATGCAATTGCAATTAATTTTTTCATGTTTCTTTAAATTGATTATTTAATTAGTGATCCCTTTTTAAGTTTAATATCGCCTCTTGCTGTGCTATCACCCATAGATATGAGAATAGGGTCTGCCGGCAGATAGGATATATAAAGAGCTTTAATCGTCACTTCTTCTCCTACCTTCAAATTCTTTGCCAAATCGTTAAATCGCGAATACATTTCGATGGTAATAGTGGTTGATTTGTTTTCATCTAATATGATAGAACTTATACTATCACCGAGAATAGTGCTATTAACCTTACCTTTGATTTCAATTACCTTATCATTGTATTTCCTGTTGGCTGCTGTATCGAGTTTTTCACAGTCGTCAATAAATTCAACGGCCGTTACCTTAAAATCAGCTTTTTTGTTTTCTATATCTGGATTCTTTTTGTTGTAAACAAAGAAATATACATAAGCCGCTGCTAATAAGGTTACAATGAAAACAATAATCAATACGGTTTTTCTTTTCATTCTATGTTAAGTTAGGTTTGTTGCCACTAAAGTAGAAATATTTATTTAGATTCTCAAATTTCAGCTCTATGAGTCTTTGTTGTTTAATTAATAGGAATCATTCATAATTATTAAGCATGGCTTTTGTTTCATAATGTTAATTTTGCACAAACAAAAATTCTATCATGATTTTAAGTGGCATCGAAATCCGCAAGCAACTAGGGGAAAACATTAAAATTACTCCGTTTAACGAATCTCAGCTTAACCCCAACAGTTATAACCTCACCCTGCATAATGAAGTGCTAGTTTATGACAATGTGGTTTTAGACATGAAAAAGGAAAATACGGCGAGTAAAATTATTATTCCAGAGGAAGGAATGCTGCTTGAGCCGGGGAAACTTTATTTGGGACGAACTATTGAATATACCGAAACTAACAAGTATGTACCAATGCTGGAGGGCAGAAGTTCAATTGGTCGATTGGGTTTATTTGTGCATATAACAGCTGGGTTTGGGGATGTGGGGTTTTCTGGTTTTTGGACATTAGAAATGTTTTGTGTTCAGCCAATTAGAATTTATCCAGGGGTTCAAATTTGTCAGGTGTTTTATCATAGTATCGAAGGGGACTATGAGCTTTACAACAGCGGGAAGTATCAAAAGAATAGTGGTATTCAACCTAGCTTGCTCTACAAGGATTTTGAAGGATAATTATATTACCTCATACATGCATAAAATGCATTCAGCAAATTTATAAACTCATACATTCATGCGGTCCTATCTTTTGATCATACCGAATGGAACTTGCAATTATTTTTTAGGCAGAAACAAACCTTGCAGAACTAGGCTTTAAATTTTTTAAGGGTAAACGAGAAGGTAGAGCCTCGATTGATCGTGCTTCTAACATTAATGGATTGATGATGAGATTCGAGAATATGTTTTACAATCGATAAACCTAAGCCGGTTCCACCCTGATGTCTGGAGCGACTTTTATCTACTCTATAAAAACGTTCGAAAAGCCGGGATAAGTGTTTTTCATCGATGCCTGGACCATCATCGGCTACTTCAATAAGGATATTTTCGTCCATATCATAGAAGGCAACTTTGGTGTTTCCACCCTCATTACCATATACAATAGAATTTACTAATAAATTGGTAAATACTTGTTTGATGCTGTGTTTGTCAGCATAAACCCAAAAGTGTTTGGTATATTCTTCTTTAAAGGAAAGTGTAACTCTTCTTTGTTGAGCTTTCATTTCCATTAGATCCATAACCTCCCTTGCCAATTTTATCACATCAAACTTTTCCATTTCCAAATGCATTCGGCTTGATTCCAACTTATGAATGGTATCTAAGTCTTCTACCAGAGAAATCATTCGTTCCACATTTCTTTCTGCATTCTGGAGGTATTTTTCCATCATTTCAGGATCTTCGGCACCCCCATCTATTAGTGTGGTTATATAGCCTTGAATGTTAAAAATGGGAGTCTTTAGTTCATGAGATAAATTTCCAATAAACTCCTTTCTGTATTCTTCCAGTTGTTTTAACTCATCAATTTCCTCTTTTTTATCTTGAGCCCATTCCAATACATCCGAATTAACATCCGAAATAATATCTGCACTATCCTTAATTCTGGCTTTCAAATCATCCTTTTGATTTTTGATTTTGAGCTGATGAATTGATTTGTAAATCAGCTTGATTCTTCTGTAAATAAAGGATTCTAAGGCAATGTTAAATGAGAAATAGGTGATTCCAAAATAGAAAATGGTAGAACCTAGAATGAGCCAGATATTGACCATTTTTAATACCAAATAATACGAAATGCTGGTAACAAGAACCAATATAAGGGTTACGATTACAGATACATATAATGAGATCTGCTTCGGGGTGGCGTTTCTTTTGGTAAGGGTCATCGTTGAATTTCTTCAACAAAATTAAAAATCGAATTTATATCCAACCCCTTTTACGGTTTTAATATACTCGTCACCTAATTTTTCTCGGAGCTTTCTAACATGAACATCAATCGTTCTGTCACCTACAACTACATCATCTCCCCAAACGGTTTTTAGTATTTCATCTCTTGTAAACACCTTACCAGGCTTAGATGCGAGCAAAGCTAATAATTCGAATTCTTTTTTAGGTAATTGAATATCCTGTCCATTGAGTTTGATTAAATAAGCTTCACGATCAATAGTAATTTCCCCCAAATGGATGGCAGAGCTGTTTTCGGAAGATTTTCCTGCATTACCGGTGGGATTATATCTTCTTAATAAGGCTTGCACTCTACTTATCAAAACTCTTGGTTTTATCGGCTTTGTGATATAGTCATCCGCACCAGCATCAAAACCTGCAATTTGCGAATAATCCTCTCCTCTGGCAGTTAAAAAGGTAATCACTACATCCTTTAAATCAGCAATGGCCCTTAGCTCCCTGCAAGTCTCAATTCCATCCAAATCGGGCATCATTACGTCTAAAATGATGAGTTGAGGATGAACTTCTTTAGCAATTTCAACAGCCTTTTTTCCATTGGTGCTGGTGAAAACCTCAT
>JBEIQI010000098.1:0-10107 GCA_040376605.1 Flavobacteriales bacterium
GTTAATTCCCATATAGAAAATGGTAAACGCGCCATCAACTCTTCTATCTCCTTTAGGATACAGTTGGCCAACCATGGTGGAAATATTGGGTTTAAAGAATCCGTTTCCAACAATCAATACGGTTAATCCAGCCCACATTAATGTGGTAGCCAAGGCAGGCGTTTCAATCATACTTCCACAAACAAACATCAGGAATTGCCCAATAGCCATCATGATCCCTCCAATAAAAATACTTCTTCTGTTTCCTAAATAACGGTCACATAAATAACCTCCCAATAATGGGGTTAGATAAACCAATCCAGTAAAGCTTCCATATATATTGGATGCTTCGTTGTTACTTAATAACAGGGCCTTTGTTAAGAATAGAATAAAGATAGCTCTCATTCCATAATAACTGAATCGTTCCCACATTTCGGTAAAGAATAAAAGGTACAATCCTTTTGGGTGCCCTTTTTGCGCAATTTCAGACATCGTTGTTTTTTTTAATGTTGTGCTAATGTATAAAATGTTTTGATACCACCAATTAGGAGATTACTGGCCTATTGAACCGTCTATGTTAGAGAAGTTAAAAGCCCAATAATGACGGCAATTACAGATTGAATTATTTTTGAGAATAAAGCGGTCCCGATTGAAGCGACATCCTTTTTTATTGCCAGAAAGGTCTATTTACGTTATTTGTTGACGGAATATATTCCCTCACTGACAATATGCCATATTTTTTTACAAGTAGGCAATAAAAAAGATACAGCGAAAAGCGGGATAGGCCCGCCCTAAAAACAAACCGAATAATAATGAAAAATCGTTAGCATTCCCCACGACTTAAGTCGTGGGATAGGCTAACTAAATGCAAATAAGGTTTATGAATATTAAAGTTTTTCTTTAATAAAATTAGTCATCATGGTATATAAATGCAATCTTGTATTGCCACCATAAATTCCATGATTTTTATCAGGATAAATAAATAGGTCGAATTGTTTATTAGCCTTTACCATGGCATTAATTAATTCTGCAGAATTTTGCCAATGAACATTGTCATCGGCAGTTCCATGGATTAATAAGAAATTTCCTTTTAATTTATCGGCATAGGCGGTTGGGGCATTGGCATCGTAACCGGTTGGATTCGATTCCTTGGTTCCCATATATCTTTCGGTATAAATAGAATCATAAAATTTCCAATTCGTTACAGGGGCAACGGCAATAGCTGTTTTAAATACATCAGCACCTCGTGTAATGCATAAACTCGTCATATATCCTCCATAACTCCAACCAAAAATTCCTATTCTGTTTTTCTCCACATAATTTAAGGTACCTAAATATTTGGCTGCATCAATTTGATCATCTACTTCTAACTTACCTAATTGTTTATAGGTACAAGTACGGAATTCTCTTCCTCTTGCACCGGTACCCCGATTATCTACACAAACAATCATATAACCTTGTTGGGCCAACATCTGAAACCATAAATAATTCTGTCCTTGCCATTCATCTTTTACTTCCTGAGAACCCGGTCCGCCATAAACATACATGAATACCGGATATTTTTTGTTTGCGTCGAAATTCGCTGGCTTTATCATATATCCATTTAAAGTAATTCCAACAGAGTTTTTAAATGTAAAGAATTCAGGACTATTAATTCCTGTTTCCTTTAATTTATTATCTAAGGTTGAATTATCTAATAGCTTTCTAACAACCTTGCCATTTATATCATATAAGGTCATACTAGGTGCCTTGGAGAGGGTAGAATTGGTGCATATATAATATTTAAAACCGCTGGTAAACTCAACACTGTTTACTCCTTTGTCTTTGGTAATTTGAGTTTTCTTTTTGCCATCTAACGAAATTGAATAGGCATGTCGCTCCATAGGTGATACTTCTGCTGATTCATAATAAACGAGTTTTGCTTTCTCATCAACTCCATAAACTGCTGTAACATCCCAGTTTCCTTTGGTGATTTGTCGGATGAGTTTTCCATTTTTATCATATTGATATAAATGATTAAAACCATCTTGTTCACTTAACCATATAAAACTGCCGTCTGCCATAAATTGCATCTTGTCATTAATCTCTAAATAGCATGGAGCAGACTCTTCCATTAATAAGGAAACGGTAATGGAGGATGTATTTACTTTATTTATTTTTAGATTATTTTGTAAACGATTCATGGTAAAAACTAATAAATCGTTTGCATTTGCCCATTTAATTCTTGGGATATATTCATAATCGGGTAGGCCATTAATCTTTTGTAATTTACCGCTTGGGATATCGTAAAGATGAGCGGTTACTACCGAATTATTTTCGCCTACCTTAGGATATTTAAATTCATAATCCTGAGGATATAATTGCCCTTGATACATGGCCATTTCAAATTGAGGTACATCGGTTTCATCGAATCTAACGAATGCTAGTTTTTTTCCATCCGGACTCCATTCAAATGCCCTTACTAAAACGAGTTCTTCCTCGTAAACCCAATCTCCTTGTCCATTAATAATTCGATTAATTTCACCATCCGTGGTTACTTGAGTTTCTTTTTGACTTGTAAGGTCATAAATAAAAATATTGTTATCCGCCACATAGGCCACTTGACTTGCTGCCGGATTAAATGCCGGGCTCATAATTTTATTATGTTGGGGAAGAGATATAATATTTTTAGTTTTTACATCGTACACATGATAATACGCTTTGCTCGAATGTCTATAAATTTGATCACCTTCTGTTGAGACTAATATTTTTGATTCGTCATCACTAAAGCTGTAATCTTCTATTTGCAAAGATCCAAAGTTATATTCACCAACCTTGGTTCCGGTTTTATAGTCATATTTAACTACCCCGTCTTCCTCCTGCACAGTATAATTTATTCCATCATTCATGGAGTTTAAACCATACAAATATTTATTGTAATATGAATAATTTTTCCAAATATCATCTAAGGTGATAGCTTTCTGTGCAGATGAAATTTGCACTGAAATAAATGCAATGATTATAAATACTTTTTTCATGTAATTATGTTTAGTCGTATAACGAAATTAAGGTTTTCTATGGTATGTTAAACTTAATAGATATAAAATGGCGTATAATTAAATAGATATAGCCTGAATAGGGTGCTAAAACGTAAAATTTGAAACTAAAAAAGCCATCGCACTGAGGTGGATGGCTTCGTTAAAAGTTATTAATTATTATTTGCCTCCGTTTCCTGGAAGAGTCGCTGTTTCGCTGATCCCTAATTTTTTACGAACGTCCTTGTTCACATCATCTTTTTCGTCCCAATAAAGAACGGCTCCTTTACTGATATCAATTACATAATTGAGTCCTTTATCCAAAGCAACCTCTTTAATTGCTTTCATAATTTTCTCATTTAAAGGTGTTAAAAGTTTATTTTGCTTTTCAACAAGTTCTTCTTGATAGACCGTTTGAGCTTTGCTTAGATATTCTTGTTTTGCCAAAATCTCATTTTGAGTTAGTTCTAATAATGTTTGAGAAGCTCCTTCTTTTTGCTGTTGCTCAAATTTCTTTAACAAAACATTATAGTCGTCCATATCTTTTTGATAAAGAACGCCCAATGATTGCTCGAAAGAGTCTAGAACATGCTCCACGTTCTTCATTTCCGGCATTAAATATAATAACTCAGCGGCATTTACATATCCGAACTTTGATTGCGCATTTGCATTATTAAAAGCTAATCCAATGATCGCAACTACTAAAATAATTCCTTTTTTCATTTTATTTTTTTTAAAAAATGGTTTGCAAAGATAGTGTTTTATCTGTTAACTGTTTATTATTAAGGTTTAATTGTTCCGCAGCTATCCAGAACTCCTTATTACTCCTTAAAAATGTTCCAATACTTTTGGTTAGGCGTTGAAGCCACAATATTAAGCGGCTCCTTTTGTACTGGATGCATTAATATAAGCTGACGGGCATGCAAACAAATGGATTTGTCATCATTCCCTCTTTTATCGCCATATTTTACATCGCCTACAATGGTGCAGCCTATAGAACTAAGTTGTACTCTGATCTGATGATGTCTGCCTGTTAGCGGTTTTACCTCTAATAAGGAATAGTTATCTCCACCTTTCAACACAGAATAGCTTAATTCGCTTTTTAATGCCCCAGTTGTATTTTCTTTTACAGTATAAGAACGATTCTCTTTTTCATTCTTTTTCAAATAGTGTACCAAAGTCCCTTTTTCCTCTTTTGGGTTTCCCCGAACAACGGCCCAATAAATCTTTTGAATGTCTCTTTCTCTAAATTGTTCATTCATTCTGCTTAATGCTTTGCTCGTTTTAGCTAGCAAAACAACTCCGCTTACAGGTCTGTCCAATCTATGAATCACACCACAAAATACATTACCCGGTTTGTTATATTTCTCTTTTAAATATTCTTTAAACAGCTCTGATAGAGGGGTATCTCCCGTTTTATCACCTTGCACAATTTGAGAAGCCAGCTTATTTACTGCTAGTAAATGGTTGTCTTCAAAAATGACCTGTTCTTCCAACTGTTTAAAATCAATCATTATAAATGTCTAAAACGAGATTTAATTGCATCTAGCTTCAAAGGTAAAGGAAACCTTAATACTTTTTAAGATTTACAATGACAAAATTGTTTCAATTTCTTAAACTTGAACAGGAATCTGCTCAGATTTAATTTCCTACCTTCGCCGCATTATGTTAAAGGATAAACAAGCGGCTATTCCCGTTTTACTGCTCACCATATTTATTGATCTTTTAGGTTTTGGGATTGTATTTCCTCTTCTGCCTAACTATGCCAAGGAAATCGGCGTTCCAGAATGGCAGGTGGGAATGCTTGCCGGATCGTTTGCCTTTGTACAATTTTTCGCGTCACCATTTTGGGGGTCATTAAGTGACCGAATTGGACGCCGTCCGGTTATTTTAATTAGTACTTTAATTTCTACGGTTGCCTATTTTGTTTTTGGATTTGCTAATACATTTGCGATTATATTAATTTCTCGAATTTTATCTGGATTTGGAAGCGGTAATATTTCTGCTGCTCAGGCTTATATTGCAGATATAACAACACCCGAAAAAAGAGCTAAAACGATGGGCTTAATCGGTGCTGCATTTGGGATGGGTTTTGTATTTGGACCTCCCTTGGGTGGGGTTATTAAGACTTATTTAGGAATTGAATATGTTGGATTTATAACAGCCGGTTTATGTCTTTTGAATTTTGGATTGGCTTACTTTATTTTACCTGAATCTCTAAAAGAAAAAAAGAAGGGTAATTATGCGGATTTCATTTTTATTATTCCTGTAATAAAAGCTTTATTAAAGAAGGGGGTAAATCAGGTAATTGCCATCAATGTTTTTTTTGTTATATCTTCTTTTATGTTCAATATTTCGGCCAACTTAATATGGAGTGATAAAAATGGATTCAATGATTTGGAAATTGGATATGTATTTTCATTTATAGGTGTTTGTACGGCCTTAACCCAAGGATTATTAATTGGGTGGTTTATTCGGAAATTTTCGGAAATAAGCCTGCTAACGATGGGCGTTTTAATTTTAATGGCTTGTTTAGTGGGAATGACCTTGGTTCCAAAAGAATGGTTCATGCCTTTCGAACTAATTATTTTGGCTGCCTTAGCTATTGGGAATGGGATGATTAGGCCAACGGGCCTATCCATCTTAAGTAAATTAACGGATAGAAAGGATCAAGGCCAAATTATGGGGGTATTTCAATCGCTAAGCTCTTTATCTATGGGAGTTGGATTTATGATTGCCACGCCTCTTTATTCAATGGGTTGGAATTATCCATTTTATGTAGGTGCATTAATTTTACTATTACCTCTATTATTAATATGGGGTTTAAGAGGCTTTTTGCAAAGGTATAAAGCATCTAAGGTAACTTAGCGCCAGGGGGCGGCAGCGTACCCCGCGATGAGGTAGGCCAAAAGGTGGGCTGAGCGGAGTATAGCAGAGCACCCGTTAGGCGCCCAAAAGAATTAATGCTTGAAATGGCCATGAACCGATTTATGAAGGAGCTAAGTAAAAAATAATATTCTCATGTAATTTTTATTTAATTGATTAACAGTGGTTTATGTATTATTTAGTATTAAAACTCTCTATAAAGCAGGGATTAGAGTTAGAAAAGTCGAATTGCCCGTTGTTATTGATGAAAAATAGTTGCACCTTTGCGACCCCAAATTAGGGGAAAAGTATTTTGTTGAAAAATTAATTTAGAACGAAAAAGAATGCCAACAATTCAGCAACTAGTAAGAAAAGGCCGTACTCAAGTAGAGTATAAAAGTAAATCACAGGCCTTAACTTCATGTCCGCAACGCCGTGGCGTATGTACAAGGGTGTATACAACTACCCCTAAAAAACCAAACTCTGCACTTCGTAAAGTTGCAAAGGTGAGGTTAACCAATGGTAATGAAATCATCGCCTATATTCCAGGTGAAGGTCACAACTTACAGGAGCACAGTATCGTTCTTGTTAGAGGTGGTAGGGTGAAAGATTTGCCAGGTGTACGTTACCATATCGTTCGTGGTGCATTAGACACAGCCGGAGTAGACGGGCGTCGTCAAAGAAGAAGCAAGTATGGAGCTAAAAAGCCTAAGGCTGGAGCTGCTGCTGCCTCTACCGGTAAAAAGAAATAATTTAACTTATTTAAAACTTAAAAACGCGTCATGAGAAAGTCAAGACCAAAGAAGAGGATCATACTTCCTGATCCAAAATTTAATGATACGTTGGTTACAAAATTTGTAAACAACTTAATGTATGATGGAAAAAAAGGGGTTTCTTACGAGATCTTTTATGATTCATTAGAGATCGTTGAAAAAAGAATTGCCGATCAAAATCCATTGGATGTATTTAAGAAGGCATTAGAAAATGTAACTCCAGCTGTTGAGGTGAGAAGCCGCAGAGTAGGGGGGGCAACTTTTCAAATTCCACAAGAAATTCGTCCTGCCCGTCGTTTAGCATTGGGCATGAAATGGTTGATTGTTGCTACTCGTAAACGTAACGATAAATCAATGGCTCAGAAATTAGCCAATGAAGTAGTGGCTGCTTTCAATAATGAAGGTGGTGCTTATAAGAAAAAAGAAGATACCCATAGAATGGCAGAAGCAAATAAAGCGTTCTCTCATTTTAGGTTCTAAAATTTAATTTACAAAATTCTCATTTTAAAGAAAGACAAGATAAATTTATGGCACGCGATTTAAGGTTTACAAGAAATATTGGTATTGCAGCCCACATTGATGCCGGTAAAACAACAACTACCGAGCGTATTTTATATTATGCTGGTGTTAACCACAAAATTGGTGAGGTGCATGATGGTGCAGCTACTATGGACTGGATGGCACAAGAGCAGGAAAGAGGTATTACCATTGCTTCGGCTGCTACAACGGTAATGTGGAAATACAAGGGACAAGATTACCATATCAATATTATTGATACTCCGGGTCACGTGGATTTTACCGTAGAGGTAAACCGTTCATTACGTGTATTGGATGGTTTAGTATTCTTGTTTAGTGCGGTTGATGGTGTTGAACCTCAATCAGAAACAAATTGGAGACTTGCCAATAACTATAATGTAACCCGTTTGGGTTTCGTAAATAAAATGGACCGTGCTGGTGCTGATTTCTTAAATGTTTGCCGTCAGGTAAAAGAGATGTTAGGTTCTAATGCAGTTCCATTACAGCTACCAATTGGTGCTGAAGATAATTTTAAAGGGGTGGTTGACTTAGTTAACTTCCGTGGTATTGAGTGGAACGAACACGATAAAGGGATGACCTTTAAAGAGATTCCAATTCCAGAAGATATGATGGAAGAGGCAAAAGAATACCGTGAAAAATTATTAGAAGCTATTGCTGAATTTGATGAAAAGTTAATGGAGAAATTCTTCGAAGACTCTAATTCAATTACTGAAGCTGAAATGATTACTGCATTGCGTAAGGCTACCATTGCAGGTGCTATTGTGCCAATGTTATGTGGATCATCTTTCAAAAACAAAGGTGTTCAAACCATGTTGGATTATGTGATGGAGTTATTGCCTTCACCAATGGATCAAGAAGGTATTGTAGGAACTAATCCAGATACTGGAGAAGAAACTATTAGAAAACCTTCAGAAACTGAGCCTTTCGCCGCTTTAGCATTTAAAATTGCAACCGATCCTTTTGTTGGTCGTTTATGTTTTATCCGTGCTTATTCTGGTAAATTAGATGCTGGTTCTTACGTTTTTAATACACGTACGGATAGTAAGGAACGTATTTCACGTATCTTCCAAATGCACGCTAATAAACAAAATGCAATTGATTGTATTACTGCCGGTGATATTGGTGCAGTAGTAGGTTTTAAAGATATTAAAACAGGTGATACTTTATGTGATGAGAAACATAAAATTGTTTTGGAATCCATGGATTTCCCTGATCCGGTTATTGGATTGGCAATTGAGCCAAAAACTCAGGCTGATGTGGATAAATTAGGAATGGCTTTGGCTAAATTAGCTGAAGAGGATCCAACATTCAGAGTTCATACTGATGAGGAAACTGGTCAAACTGTTGTGAGTGGAATGGGTGAGCTTCACCTTGAGATTATTCTTGATCGTTTGAAAAGAGAATTTAAAGTAGAATGTAACCAAGGTGCGCCTCAAGTTGCTTTCAAAGAAAGTATCAATACTTCTGCATCACATCGTGAGACTTATAAGAAACAAACGGGTGGTCGTGGTAAATTTGCGGATATTCAATTTACAATTGAGCCAGGGGATCCTGAAAAAGGAGGTCTTGAGTTCGTGGATAACGTTAAAGGTGGTAATATTCCTCGTGAATTTATTCCTTCTGTTGAAAAAGGTTTTAAGGCAGCTATGCAAAATGGAGTATTGGCAGGTTTCCCTGTTACTTCATTAAAAGTAACCTTAACGGATGGTTCATACCATGCAGTTGACTCGGATGCCTTATCATTTGAGATTTGCGCTAAAATTGCTTATCGTGAATCAATGATAAAATGTAATCCTGTATTACTTGAGCCAATCATGAAAATTGAAGTGTTAACTCCAGAGGAGAACATGGGAGATGTGGTAGGTGACTTAAACAAACGTCGTGGTCAAATTGAAGGAATGGACAGCCGTGGAAATGCTCGTGTAATTAAAGGTAAAGTGCCTTTAAGTGAAATGTTTGGTTATGTAACTCAGTTACGTACTATTTCATCCGGACGTGCAACTTCTACCATGGAGTTCTCTCATTACGATCCAGCTCCTCGCAACGTACAAGAGGAAGTGGTATCGAAGGCAAAAGGTAAAAAAGCAAATGCTTAAATAGTATTTCCTATGAATATATTAAAGCCCTTCATTATTTGAAGGGCTTTTTTTTGTCACTGTTTACGAAAGTTTTTATATTAAATAGTAAGGATGATTTAAAATACAATTAGTTTATTCACCTTACCTGAGGATGTAATACATTCTACTAGATATATTCCGGAGGATACTATTGGTTTCTCTACAGTAATAGATTTGCTTGCGTTGCCAATATTTAATGATTTAATGAGCATTCCGGCCATATTATAAATATTAACTAACTGAATATCGCAACTAGCATTTATGTAGAAATAATCACCCAATACGGGATTAGGGAATATGCTCATGTTATCATCTGTAATATTCTCTGTATTTACTGCAGGTGTATTAGGTCCTATGAGAAGTGAATCCGTTTTTAGAAGAAAGCAGGACGTGGGGCCAGGTCCCCAATTTTCAGAATAACCTGTTACAATATATCCTTTATCCAAGGTAATGTATATATCATTGGGCATTGTTTTTTCATTGCCACCACTGGCATAGGTACCAAGCCCGTTATAACTGATATTGTAACTTGTTTTTTGATTGTATACAATACCAATTTCATCGTAAGCATATTTAATATCTGCTGTATAATAATGTTTGCCAGGGGCACTTTGTCGTATTTTTATATGATCGAGAATTTCGGCGTTAGATTCCAATTGAGGATGAAGGGAAATGGATGTTCCATTCGATGAATCTACTCTTAAAATATAGGCATTTTGTGCTAAATCGGGAGCATAATAAGAGGTATAGCCTATCACAAAACTCATTTCACTTGAAGTGTCAGCATATAAATCGGCACTATAACCAAAGTCGTCATCGGCA
>JBEIQI010000043.1:0-16863 GCA_040376605.1 Flavobacteriales bacterium
TTACCATGTTGGCACCATGCTTACCCTGCCAATTCTCATTCTAGGCATCATTGTGTATAAAAAAGGAGATCATGTATTAAGAAATACCTTTTGGGTAATCTTAGGAATTGTACTTGTTCAAGCGTTTTATAGTTATTTCGAATACTATGTAGGTAACCATGTGGAGTTTATTAAATCCTTCCGATTAAACAGATTTAATATTCTACTTCCCGTTATGTGGATTGCAGGCCTGGCTTTAATCATCAAGGAGATGAAACAATCATTTCTCAAAAAGTTAATACCCATCACCGCTATTTGTTTAACCCTTACCACTACTTTTGGGAATGATGAGATTTTAAATAATTATAGGAGAATTTTTGGAGTGTATCACTTACCACCGTTTAAAGAATATATGGCATCCGATCAGTTTGAGGAAATAAAAAGTTTTATTAAGGAAGATCCTAAGAATTATAGGGTAGCTTGTATTGGTATGAATCCTTCTATTTTACAATACAATGGATTTTACACTTTAGATGGTTTACAATCTGTTTACGATTTAAATTATAAAAACAAGTTCCGAGAAATATTTGCCAATGAACTGGAAAAAGATGAAGAAATCAAACAATATTTTGATGGTTGGGGAAATCGATGTTATATATTCTCCTATATGCTGGGAAAGGACTGGATTAGTTCAGGAGCTAAAGAAATTGAGATCACTCCAATAATTGATATCAATGTAGACGCATTTAAAAATCTAGGAGGCAAATACCTAATGAGTCCGTTTCTTTTCAATTTTAAAGATTCGGAAAATATTCAATTAATCAAGGTTTTTAGCCAACCTGATTCTTATTGGAACATTCATTTATACCAAGTAAAATAATGGAAGCCAATAAATATAAAATCATCATTTGGACCTGCATGTTGTTATTTCCACCATTGGTAATTATTCAATGGCCATTATTTAGTAAGTGGAAAACCAATCCGGTGGATGATAATAAAAGGAAGTTAGAAAAGTCATTAACAACGGGACTTTCCATTGTATTTATGGAGCTTACCCTTATATGTTTTTTATTTTATCATTTTGGTCGTGGATTTATCGAAGTAATGGGTACTTTCTATTAATATTAACATCATCTAACAGCTGTCTGTTAGTGGCCATCGGAGGTATTTATTAGTTCACATGAGGGTTGTAAAACAAGTCAAAAATATCGTACTTTTGTAGTATGAATTATCCCAGTTACGAAGAATATTTAAAGGACCTCGCCTTAGCTGATGAAAACATTGTAGTGGTTACTGCCGAAAACAGGGCACTTATCAGAAATTTACCTGCTGTTTTAGGTCCCCGTTTTATTGATACCGGAATTACGGAACAGGCCATGATTGGCACCTCTGCCGGTTTGGCATTAAGAGGTAGAAAACCAATTGTACATGCATTGGCATCCTTTCTTAGCATGAGAGCCTTTGAATTTATCAGAACGGATATTGGCATTTCAGGTTTACCTGTAAAGTTAACCAGCTTTGTCCCTGGTTTCCTTTCAGATGGGAATGGCCCAACACATCAAGCCATTGAAGATATTTCATTAATGAGAGGAATTCCTGGAATGCAGGTATATGCTCCATCCGATAACGAGGACATGATATTGATGTTAGAGTCTATTTGGAAAAACAACTCCCCAGTTTATTTAAGAGCCAATACAAGAGCCGCTGTAATCAAACATGCACCATTTGAAGTAGGAAAAGCTGAGATCATATCCCAAGGAAAAGATGTTACCTTAATGGTTTATGGGATGATGTTGGAAGAGACCATCAAAACAAAAACAATTTTAGAAGCTCATGGTTTACAAGTAGGTTTAGCAAATATGCGATCCTTGGCTCCTGTTGACGAATCATATATTCTTCAAACCTCCATTGATACAAAATTGATAGTAAGTATCGAAGATCACTTCCAAACAGGCGGTTTATATTCCATTATTGCAGAAATATTTTTAAAAAATAGAACTACAGCCGATGTATTACCTATCGCTTTAAAAACTTGGTATAAGCCTGGCTTATTAAGTGAAGTGTTAGAATATGAAGGATTTACCGGTGAAAAAATGGCTGCTAAAATTTTGGACCATTTAAAAATTGAACATAACTTATCCAATGCTAAATCAGCAGTAGTAGAAAACACTTTCGACGAATAATTTTCTAAATTTTTTAATTTTCAAAATCTTCAAATTTAAAAATGGCAAATACAGTTTCCTTTAACAACGAATATCCGAGTATCAAAAGATCACTGGAGCTTTACGAAAAAGCAAAACAGATTATGCTCCCTGTAACTGCAACCATGGCTAAAGGGCCTGGACAATATTCTTTAGGTGCATGCCCTATTTATTTGGATCGCGGAAAAGGAAGCCGGGTATGGGATGTAGATGGCAATGAATATTTAGATTGGAATGCCGGAATTGGGCCTCTTTCCTTGGGATATTGTTATGAAGCAACAGACAACGCCATTATTGAACAACTAAAAAAGGGTATTACCTTTTCTTTAATGCATGAATTAGAATATGAAGTATCCCAAATGATACATGATATTATTCCTAATGCTGAAGCCATTCGTATTTCAAAAACTGGGGCAGATATTACCTCTGCGGCGATAAGAATTTCAAGAGCATTTACAGGCCGTAAAAAAATATTATGTTGCGGTTACCACGGGTGGCATGATTTCTATGTGGCAGCAACAAGCCGTTCAAATGGAATTCCAGAGGAGATTAAAGACCTTACCTATACTTTTGATTATAATAACATTGATAGTTTAAAAGAAGCATTGGATGGTGATGTAGCAGCTGTTATTTTGGAGCCATTTGTTTTTGATGAACCAAAAAATAATTTTTTACAAGATGTAGCTGCTGCATGTAAGGCGAATGGAACCATGCTCATATTTGACGAAATGTGGAGTGGATTTAGAATAGCATTAGGTGGCGCACAGGAATATTTTGGAGTAAAAGCAGATTTTGCCTGCTTTAGCAAAGCAGTTGCAAACGGAATGCCCATTGCCTTCTTAACTGGTAGAAAAGATGCCATGGAATTATTTACCAAAGATGTATTCTTCTATACCACCTTCGGTGGTGAAGCGCTTTCTCTGGCAGCAACTAAAGCCACTTTAAATGAATTAAAAACCAAAAATGTTCCTGCTAATCTTGCCGAAAAGGGTAGCTACTTAAAGAATGGTTATAATCAATTAGCAGAAGAGTTAGGAGTAAAACAATACACTCAATGCAAAGGTTATCCTTGCCGAACCACGGTAACTTTAGAAGCCACTGTCCCTAATCCCTTAGAAGTAAAAGCATATTTCCAACAAGAAATGATCAAACGCGGAATACTTTGGCAAGGCAATCATAACATGATGTATATGCATAGTCAGGAAGACCTGGATTATACATTAAAAGTATATCGCGATGTTTTACCCTTGGTAAAAGAGGCTATTGAAAAAGGAGATGTGGCCTCCAGACTCAGAGGTAAATCCTTAGAAGCAGTATTTAGAAAGGTAGATAATTTTAATATGAAGCCGGTTCGATAAAAAAATATTCTAACCACAATAAATTCCAGATGCCAGCTTTTAGATGATACAATTCATTCAGTAAGCTGCATTTATTGACCTCATAGTAATATAGAACCTATTTAAACATTGATTTTCATCCAAAAATCCTCTATAATTATTATCTTTGAAATGATTTAACATTGGTTGTATGAGCAAAGAAGTAAAAAGCGTAGACTACGGTCTGGAAAAAATATTTGAAGGAGCCCAAGATTTTCTTCCACTATTGGGTACCGACTATGTAGAATTTTATGTGGGCAATGCAAAACAAGCCGCCCATTTTTATAAAGCTGCATTTGGGTTTCAGTCACATGCCTATTCAGGTCTTGAAACTGGAGATAAAGAAAAAGTATCCTATGTATTGAAACAAGATAAAATACGCTTGGTATTTACTACGGCTTTAACCAGTAATTCAATTATTGGTGACCATGTTAAAAAGCACGGTGATGGCGTAAAAGTAATAGCACTTTGGGTTGAGGATGCCAAAAGTGCCTTCGAAGAAACCGTTAAGCGGGGGGCCAAACCCTTTATGGAACCAACCATCGAGAAGGATGAATATGGAGAAACAGTAAGAGCCGGAATTTACACCTATGGTGAAACGGTCCATATGTTTGTTGAAAGAAAAAATTACCATGGAACCTTCCTTCCGGGTTTTGTTAAATGGGAGAGTGATTATAATCCAGCTCCTGTTGGATTAAAATTTATCGATCATATGGTGGGTAATGTAGGCTGGGGGGAAATGAATACATGGGTAAAATGGTATGAGGAGGTAATGGGATTTGTAAACTTTCTTTCTTTCGACGACAAACAAATTCATACGGAATATTCCGCGCTGATGAGTAAGGTAATGAGCAATGGAAATGGAAGAATTAAATTTCCAATCAATGAACCAGCGAAAGGAAAAAAGAAATCTCAAATTGAAGAATACCTTGATTTCTACGAAGGTTCCGGAGTACAACATATTGCTGTAGCTACCGACGATATCATTAAAACCGTAGGTGAATTAAAAGCCAGAGGAATTGAATTTTTACCTCCACCTCCTCAAGCATATTACGATGAAATTCCAGCCAGATTAGGAGTTCATAGAGATATGATGAAGGAAGATATCAAAGAGCTTCAACGACTTTCCATTTTGGTAGATGCCGATGAAGAAGGCTATTTATTACAAATATTTACCAAACCTGTAGAAGATCGCCCTACCTTATTTTTTGAGATTATTCAAAGAATGGGGGCTCGTGGATTTGGAGCCGGAAACTTTAAAGCATTGTTCGAAAGTATCGAAAGAGAACAAGCCAAAAGAGGAACTTTATAAATACGTACTTTCAAAATTATTGTAAAGCCCGATGATTAAAAATGATCGGGCTTTTTAATTATTTCGTACTTTTACCAACATCAAGAAATGCGCATGAAAAAAATTGCACTCATTATTTCTGTTCTCATAAGCTCCTGCTTACATGCACAAAATATTCCGGAAGATTGGTTGGGAGATTGGTATGGTATTTTAGAAATAAAAAACCCCAAAGGAACAATAGCCACCATCAATATGGAATTACATTTGGTTAAAACGGATACAGCGAATAACTGGCTATATACCATTGTTTATGATGATGGAAAAAGAAGAGATGAACGAAAATATAATTTAATTAAAAGTGATAGTTTACCAGGATTATTTGAGGTAGACGAAAACAATGGGATCATCATCAATGAAGTTTTAATGGGGAACAAAACATTCCAACGATTTGAGGTAATGGATAACGTGATTTACGGAATCACCACTTACGAAAAAGGGAAAATCACGTGGGAGCTAATAAGTGATAATGAAAAAATAAGTTTTCAAAGTGGAAAAGGTGACGAGGATAGCCCGTTCGTAACTACCTATTTCCCCACAAATTATCAAAGGGCGGTGTTAACCAAGAAGAAGCCTAAGACAGCTAAAAAACCCAAGGAAAAAGCAAATAATGACAAACAATAAATCATTAGCTCTTTTTGATTTTGATGGCACCATAACCCAGAAGGATACCTTTATTGAGTTCATTAAATTTACACATGGCTCTGTAAAGTTTTGGGCTGGAATAATAGTGCTTAGTCCCATGCTTTCTTTATATGTTCTGAAATTCATTAAAAATGAAAAGGCTAAAACCATCATGTTTAATTATTTTTTTAAGGGATGGGAACACCAAAGGCTGATACAAGTTGGCGAAGAGTTTTGTCAAAATAAATTACCTTCCATGTTAAGGAAGGAGGCCCTCTCTAAAATTAAAGAGCATCAAACGAGTGGAGATAGAATAGTATTAATAACAGCTTCTATTAAAGAGTGGGTAGAGCCTTGGTGCAAAAACGTGGGAATAGAAATCATCAGTACAGAAATAGAAATATCGAACAACAAAATAACGGGTAAATTATCTACCGCCAATTGTTATGGTCCCGAAAAGGTTAACCGATTAAAAAAACTATTGTCCATGGATGATTATAGCACTATTTATGCTTATGGAGATTCAAAAGGTGATAGGGAGATGTTGGCGCTTGCACAACATCCTCATTTTAAGCCCTTTAATCTATAAGAAACCTATTCCAAATAAAGGAATAAACCATACCTTTGTAGCCCGTAAAACAAGATTTATTCTATGAAAAACATGAAGAAAATAATTGCTTTAGCAATTGTTCAATTATTTATCGTTAGCGCTGTTCGTGCAGACGAAGGCATGTGGTTACCCTTATACATAAACAAGGTAATCAACAATATGAAATCCGAGGGATGTAAATTAAAACCCGATCAAATTTATAATATGAATAAATCATCTGTAAAAGATGGAATTGTTCATTTCGGTGGATTTTGTACAGGTGAAATCGTTAGTAATCAGGGTTTAATATTTACCAATCACCATTGTGGTTTTGATGCCATTGCAAATTTAAGCACAGCAGAACATAATTATCTTGATAATGGTTTTTGGGCTAAAAATGCTACGGATGAAATTCCGGTACCGGGCCTTACCGCCTCCATTTTAGTATATATGCAGGATGTTACAGCCAGGGTTACCGGCGCTGCCGACAAAGATGCCGAAATGAAAAAAATTATTTCTGAGGCTACGGCAGGAAATCATTACACAGCCAAAGTTGAATCCATGTTTTTTGGAACCGAGTATTATTTAATGGTACACGAAGTTTTTAAAGATATTCGTTTTGTAGGGTCTCCTCCGGCAGCCATTGGGAAATTTGGTGGTGATACCGATAATTGGATGTGGCCTCGTCATACCGGCGATTTTTCGGTGTTTAGAATTTATACAGGAGCCGACAATAAACCAGCTGCCTATTCGGCAAATAATAAACCCTATACTCCTAAATATTTTTTTCCTATCAATTTAAAGGGAGTTAAACCTAATGATTTTGTAATGATTATGGGATATCCGGGTCGAACCACCAGATATTTAAGCAGTGCTAGCATAGAGTCATTAACTGGGGTAGATTATCCCGAACGTGCCGATGTACTAAAAACTAAATTAGATATGTGGAACGAAGAGATGCAAAAAGATGTGGATGTTCGTTTACATTTATCAGGAACTTATGCCAGTTTAATGAATGCCCAAAAATATTACGTGGGGGCTATTAATGCTATTAAAAGTTCACCCTGCCTAAGTCAAAAAAGATTGTTAGAAAAAGGATTCAATGATTGGGCAAATGCCGATGCAGGGAGAAAATCGAAATATGGAACTATTCTCGCTGATTTGGAAAAACTGGAAAAGGACAATGCCAAAACTATCAAATTTGCGCAATATCTCAACTATGGATATTACGGAATTCAAGTAGGAGTTTTCGGCAGGGGGTTTAAAGATCTACAGAAACAACTTACAGCAACCACGAAAGATCAGGCGGCTCTGGATGCTGAAATTGCGAAAATAAAAAAAGCGGCTGTTAATCATTTCGATGGTTTTGAAAAAACCAAAATGGCTGATCAGAAAGCATTAGCAGCTATTTTGAGATTGGTGAGTAAAAATTTAGATCAGGAATATTGGGCCAAAACATTGAGTCGTTACGAATTCACCAAAATCAATCCACAAACAGGCACTGGTGATCAGTTTGATCAATTTGCTGCTTTGGTATTTAATAATACCATGTTGGTTGATAGTAATAAGCTAAATAAATTTTTGGCTAACCCAAGTACGCAGGCTATGGAAAAAGATCTGGGCGTATTATATGCATTAGATATCATGGATTTACGTGACACCTATCGTCCAAAAATTATGGAAATTACCACCCAAAGAGCTGATTTAATGAAGGTTTATATTCAGGGGTTAAAAGAATTCCAATCCAATAAATTTTTATATCCTGATGCCAATTCAACCTTACGATTAACCTACGGACAAGTAAAGGCTTATGCTCCGAGGGATGGAATGAGTTATAACTGGTACACCACCCATCGTGGAATTTTAGAAAAAGAAATTCCGGGTGATGATGAGTTTGATGTGCCTGCAGACCTAAAAACATTATTGGTAAATAAAGATTTTGGTAAATACGCGAACAAAAATGGAGAGCTTCCAGTTTGTTTTTTAGCTAACCTTGATATTACGGGTGGTAATAGCGGAAGTCCAGTGATCAATGGTAAAGGCGAATTGGTAGGTATCGCCTTCGATGGTGTTTGGGAAGGTATGGTAGGAGATATTTATTTCGACGAAAAATTCAACCGAACCATTTCAGTGGATATTCGTTACGTGATTTTTATCATCGATAAAATGGCTCATGCAGATAGAATTATAGGAGAATTGAAGCTGATTCAGTAATAAGTAATCTATATTTTACTTTAAAGACCTTAGGTAACCTAAGGTCTTTTTTTTTCGAAATTGGAAAGACTACTCTGTATATAGTTTCTGCAATTGTTAAGGCCTTCTTTTGTGTAAATGATTCTGTCATTATATCGACGTTGCCACTGAAAATCAAGTCCATTTATGTTTGCAATTCTTTTACGGAAGATTTAAAACCAGCAATAACAGAGGCCAAATTTAGTTTTTGCGGACCAAAGACATTGGGAGTTGTCGGCGTTGTTCATGTTGCCAGAATTTTTATCAAACAAAAAACGATCAGTGAGGTCCCATGAATGAAATTACATCTACCTTGTATCTTGAATTAATTTAACTTAGATGAATTTTAGTTTCCAGATTGAGATCAAGGCACCTGTACCAAAAGTATTTGAAATTATACGCAACCCCGAAAGTTTCATCAACTGGATACCAGATTTTATCAGTTTTGAATATTCGGAAGAATCTAACCATGAAAATATTAAGGGCACCAAGTATAAACAGGTATCAGCCAGCTCAATAGGTGAACAACATTTCGAAGGCGAATTTACAGAATTTATAATCAATGAAAAATTAAGTACGCTTGTACAAAACACGAAAATAACATCTGAAGCAACCTATCAACTTTCGTCTATTGATATCGGAACACTTGTCATTTTTGAAGTAAAACTTAGCTTCCATATTTTCCTATTGAAACTTATGAGTAAGTCAGACAGCCCCACCATTAAAAAACAACTGCAATTACAGCAGGAATACGAAGATACCCGAGCACCTTTTAGGTTCCATTAAAATGCAGTTTTAGTTAACTTAGCTAGGAGATAATATGAAATTGTCCATTCAGGTATTTTGCCAGAGTGGCCACCCCAATAAATAAGATCAATAGCAGTACCAGCATTCTAAATTTTTCCTGAGGTATTTTTTTTAAGATCACTTTTCCAATAAATGATCCTGTAAAACTTATCACTAATAGAAAGGGGATAAGGTATAGGTCGTGCATATGAACATAACCGTTGATAAAATAAATAACTGTTCTAGTGGAGTCTATTCCCAGGTCGATCATTGCTGAAGTTGCTATAAACACTTCCTTTTCAAGGTTGTATGCTGCCATAGTAACTCCTCTAACTGCTCCACCTGTTCCTAAAAGTCCAGCCAGAAAACCCGAGATCCCGCCACCAACAATGGAATTGCTCAAATTAGGTTTGAGTACTAATTTTTTTGCGATCAGAAAAAATAGACTTAGCAGGATGAGAAATATTGATAGGGATAGCTCCAGCATATTCTTATCCACAAATTTGCTTAAGAATGCTCCACCAATCACAAAAATCACAGAAGGAATGCCCAACTGCAATAACAGTTTTTTATTGAACCCTTTTCTAAACAATGTTATCTTAGATACATTGCTACATAAGTGAAATAATGCGGTGATACCAAGTACCGATTTGATATCTAAAAAGTAATTCCCTATTGGTACGAAAAAAACGGAGGAGCCAAAACCTCCAACAGTGCCAAGGATCTCTGCCAAAAGAGAAAGAAAAAGGAATAAAATGAGTGACCAGGTCTTCAAATAATAAATGCTAATAAATTGATTGTAAAATACTGATTTTGGAGAATGTAACAAGATGGTAACGAATTACTTGGTTAATTCATGTCGCAAATACCTTTTATGACAACAAAAGAAAAGCAATACCACACAATGTCCTATGAATTAATAAAAACATTCCTCCTTGTTAACCTTCAGGTTCAAATAATCTGCTATTTTTGATACAAGCAAATGAGAACCATGTTGAAAAGAATTCTTATCCTATTTTTAGTTGTATTCTTCCAAGGAACCATGTCCTTCTCACAAAACGTTGGCATAGGAACCAATAATCCGGATACTACCGCTATTCTTCATTTAGAATCCACCACTATGGGATTCCTTTGGAGCAGAATGAATACCACACAGCGTGATGCCATAACAAGTCCTGCAACCGGCTTAACCATTTACAATACCCAGGATAGTACCATTCAATATTGGAATGGGGTATGTTGGCTCAATGTTTATCAGGAAAGTTGTAACGATTGTATTTTCGATTTTACGTCAACCGATTTAACCGATACCCTGGATAGAACCATCGCCGATTCGGTATGGACCCAACTCAACATTAATCAAACTTCCGGAACTCCTCAAAATATTGCATTGACGGTTTTAAATTCGCTTCCCTCTGGAATAACTATTACATTTACGAATAACCCTATTAACAGTTCTGGCACATCCTTATTAATTGTACATGCCGACCCATTTGCTCCTGCAGGCACCTACCCCATTATTATTCAGGCCATTTGTGGAAGCAGTATTCACAACCTTATTTATACCATTACAATTGAACCTTGTTATATACTTAACATTACGAATAGTGAGGTTAATTATGATTTAGGAGTTGATTTTTATGCAACTTATCCATCCGCACCTGTGAGCACTCCGGTATGTATTGTTGCTACCGTGCATTCAGGTGTAAACATTACCAGTAATAACACGAGTCAACCCGCATTTACCACTGGAACTTTACCTGCTGGATCCCTTTTAGCCATTGTAAACAATGGAAATATTATTGGAAAAGGGGGCGATGGAGGTACTGCTTATAATCCAGGGCTAGGAGCGACGGGTGCAGGATTTAATGGTGGTAATGCTATGAACCTTACTTTACCTGCAACCATTATTAATAATTTCAATATTTATGGTGGTGGTGGTGGTGGAAGTGCAATGGCTTTTGCGATTAGTTGGACACCTCCCCCTCCAGCAAATTTTGTAACGTTGGGTATATTTATTGGTGGAGGCGGCGGAGGCGGCGCCGGAGGAGGCTTAGGCGGAGTGGCTCCCGGTGGGATCATTGGACTTTCTTATTATTCCCCGGGTACCGATGGAACCAGCGGTCAATTTGGTGTTGGCGGAAACGGGGGGATTCTTAATTTCCCGATTCCTGTTACCTTAGGTCCGGTTACCATTGCTCTTAACCCCGATGCCGTTGGTGGGGATGGCGGTGGATATGGTTATCCAGGAACTCAAGGATATTTTTCTTTAACAGTAAGTGCCAGCGTAACAATTAACATTCCATTTATTGGTCCCATTACTATTCCGGTAGTTAATAATGTTCCCATTCCAACACCGGTGCCACCTCCTGCAGTGGGACAGCCTGGTTATGCCATTAAACGCAACGGAAATGGAACCAACATTGCTGATAATTTTTATAATACAACTTTTTTAAGAGGACAAGTTGGACCTTAATCAATCATATATGAAAAAAATACTTATTTCTTTTATTCTTTTCATTTCTATCCATAGTTTGGTGAATAGCCAAAGTTTTGTTGGAATGATGGTGATTGAAACGGAAAACTTTGAAATTGGAGAAAAATCTACTATCCAATGTTATGTAAAGTATCCTTATTGCAAAATGGAAATCAATTCAATAGCTAAAGAAGGTAATGCTAATTATACTTTATATTTCGACAATCAGAAATCTGATGTAATCATGCTTTCCGGAGGAACCAGAACAATCATTCCCATGTCGAGCATTCCATTAAATAAATACACCGAAAATATTCTCATTGCTATTCCTACCCAGAAAACCCAAATGATTGCCGGTTTTACCGCCACTGAAGTAAATTTAAAAAGTACCAATGCTCTTATTATTTGTCAGGTTGCTGCCGAATTGAATTTGAACCTTCCTTCTGTTTTAAATAGTCGAGGAATCATCAAGTCATTACAAGAAAATTCAATTGCAGGAACTCCTTTAGATATTTTGGTAAAGGATTTATCCGGTAAGTCATTGTATTCTCAAAAGATCATTTCAATTCAGGCAAAAGATTTGAATGATCAAATTTTTATGGCTGAATAATTCTAATAGAATAGATTCAAGAAATTTGAATAGTCCACTACTGTTCCATTCAGGAGGGTAATTTTTAGAACCAGAAAATAAGTTCCTTCCGATGCCCATGAACCTGTTTGGGTTTTTCCATTCCAACTAATTTGAGCCGCACTGCTCTCAAAAACAACTACTCCCCATCTATCAAAAATGAGGGCCTCGAAATTTTTAAAATTAGTTCCAGAAATTTCGAATACATCATTCGCCCCATCGCCATTAGGAGTAAATACATTAGGGATATTTAAACCATCAATAATATTTATGGTAACAAATGCTGTATCAAAACATCCCTCGGCACTTTGAATAATTAAAGTGGTGGTATACGTTCCTTCTCCATTAAAAATATGCTGAGGATTGGTGGTTGTGCTTGTATTCCCATCTCCAAAATTCCAGGACCAATAAGCTGCATTCTGACTACTATCGATATAAATAATTGGAATAGAACCCAAAGCCGTTATAGGAGTTGCACCAAAAGCTGCGATCGGCTGCGGATATACTTCAATGATTTGAAAGGCAGGAAAGGAAGGACATCCATTGGCCGCTACCTGAATGAGTTGTAAAGTATCATTGGTATTTCCTGCTCCCCATAGAATGGACGTTGGGTTAGCGGTTGAATCAATAAGGCTACCACCGTTGGTGAGGGTCCAAATAAAACCAGTATTGGTTTGATCGGTTATTCCCTCATATAAAGTGGTATAACCCCCACAAACTATAGAATCGCCTAAAATATCAGGAATGGGTGGCCGTTTTTTACTGAGTGCAAAATTTACAAATTGCCATTGATTCCAATTATTGCGAGTATTAAAATTAAAGGGTGCTAAGGTTCCATTCGATACGGTTCCAATGTCTATCCATTGCTGATCACCTAACTGATTCCAATAAGCGATGGCATCCCAAACTCCGTCTAACAAGGGATCATAATAGATAGAAATATCCGCATCAGAAATTCCAATACTCCGATTGATTTTATGATAAAAAAGTGGATTAATTTGGCACACTGCCGAATCCTTATCATCGATATCAAATCCGTTTAAGCTCGCCAAATTATTGGCCAATCGAACGGAATAATAATTATCATTGGCATCATTAGGTCGAATTTCTACCGGCCTGTAGCGCATTGTACCTAAACTCGATCCGGTGGGATACAAATAAGTGCCGGTAGAGTTGGTATGGCGAGATAATCGTCCGGGACCCAAGCTACTCGCAAAACCAGTGGTTCTGGTAATGGCGTTTAACGAAGGATTGGTAACGAACATAAAAAAAGAATCAGTGGCCAATTCCCGATCGTTTAATTTTAAAAGATGATCGGTATAAGAAAATAAAGTTTGTCTTTTAATGCCGGTGTTTTGTAATTCCAACGTGTAAAAATGAGACACCGAATCACCTGTAATTAATTGATTATCGCCATCCAAAATAACCTGCGAAGTGTCAGCGACAAAGTTTTTATTGTTTTCCCAATTTTTACCAACGCGATAAATGCCGTTACCTTGGGTTAATTCGTTATTGATATAAGAAGAATCTATGGTTGTAGTCCCATGATTGGTAAAAGTAGAATATAGATCATTTAAAAAGGAACCCTTTACTTTGATAATGGCATTGGGATTAGCATAAATTAATGCACCCTTATTATTGAGCACTGCCAATTGGGCCTGCAGAGAAAGCGTAAATAAAATGAAGAAAATAATTCCGCTAACTTTTTTCATGAGTTTAAACTTAAGCTAAAGTTAGCCTAAATCAAGAAATAGAACTAAAATTTAACGAAATAATAAAGACGTTGCCGTATAAATACTTTATGAATACCCATCCTGCTATATCCATTTCAGTTGAATGATTTTGGATAATAAACAAACTACCTAAATAGCAAAGGAAAGTTTACAATCCCAGCAACACCTCATTCGGGCTCTTGCCGCCAAAGATCATTTTCTCAGGGGATTCAAGCATCTCTTTTACCTTCACTAAAAATCCAACGGACTCTTTGCCATCAATGATTCGGTGATCATAACTAAGAGCAACATACATCATGGGGCGAATTTTCATTTCACCATTAGTCACCATCACTCTATCCTGAATTTTATGCATCCCTAATATAGCCACTTGGGGAGGATTAATAATAGGCGTACTCATCAACGATCCGAAAACGCCTCCGTTAGTAATAGTAAAAGTTCCACCGGTCATGTCTTCCATGGATAATTTTCCATCACGGGCTTTTACGGCTAAGGCCTTAATTCCTGATTCAATCTCCGCCAAACTCATGGTTTCGGCATTTCTTAAAACAGGTACCATCAAACCTTTTGGGGCACTCACGGCTATCCCGATATCTGCGTAATTGTGATAGACAATTTCTTCTCCATCTATCATTGCATTTACAGCAGGATATAAATTTAATGCTTCGGTAACGGCCTTGGTAAAGAAACTCATAAAGCCTAATCCCACTCCATGTTTCTTTTCGAAAATTTCTTTGTATTGTTTTCTTAAATCCATCATGGCTCCCATATCAATCTCGTTGAAAGTGGTAAGCATGGCGGTTTCATTTTTAACCGAAACCAATCGTTCCGCAACCTTCTTACGAAGCATTGACATTTTCTGACGAGATTGATCTCTGGTTCCTCCCCATCCTTGAATAGAGTCTGAACTGAAGCCTCCTGCCAAATAAGCCAAAACATCTGATTTAATAATTTTACCACCTGGTCCAGAACCTTTGATATTTGACGTCTTGATATTATTATCAGCCATCATTTTTGCAGCAACCGGTGAGGCATTCCCTTTAGATCCATTGGTTTCAGCAACTGGCACCACAACCGGTTCCTTCTTATCTTCTTTTTTCTCCTCCACCTTGGGGGTCTCCTTTTTAGGAGCGTCCGCAGGAGGTTGTGCATCTGTATTAATCTTACAAATTACCGAACCAACGGCCACCGTATCTCCTTCATTGGCCAAAATTTCTAATACCCCTGATTCTTCAGCAGATATAGCTAAAGTTGCTTTATCAGAATCCACTGCTACAATTTCTTCATCCTTAAAGACATAATCTCCAGTTGCTTTTAACCATTGTGCAATTTGTACTTCACTAATCGATTCTCCCGGACTGGGAACTTTCATTTCTAATATCATAATCTTATATCTTCAAATTCAAACATTTTTATTTAGGATTCTTTAGTCCTAATTCTATATAAAACATCATCTGGTTTTATAAATGAACCTTCCTCGGCAACGATTTCTAAAATTCCATCTTCATCAGCAGGAATGATATAGGCATCTATATCCGTTTCAATTTCAACCAAATCTTCATTTTTGGTAACCGTACTTCCGTTTTCCTTTAACCAAAAAGATACACGGTATTCTTCTGCATCTTTATCAATTTCTGGTATCTTAATTTCTATAATCATAACTATGCTTCTATCGTTGTACCAATGGCCGCTTCAATTACTGCCCGCTGACGTGCAGCCGACATTTTTGCAGATCCTGTAGCCGGACTTGCACTTGCTGGTGGAGAAACAATATCAATATTTAAATTTTTCTCGCTTTTGCTTAACAATCTTAAAATATATCCCCACGGCCCCATGTTCTCCGGTTCTTCTTGTACCCATTCAATTTTCTCTGCTTTGCTATATTTTTTAAGAATAGCCTGCGCTTGTTCTACAGGCCATGGGAACAATTGTTCCACCCTTACAATGGCAATATTTTGAATATTATTTTTTCTACGTTCTTCCAGCAATTCAAAATAAATTTTACCGCTACAGAAGATGAGTTTTTCCACATTCTTCGCATCCACCTCTTTATCATCAATTATTTCCTGAAATCCCCCCGATGTAAATTCTTCCAATTTACTTACACATTCAGGATGGCGTAATAAACTTTTGGGACTCATTACCACCAACGGTTTTCTAAATGGACGAGCCACTTGTCTTCTTAATGCATGGAAAAAATTGGCAGGTGAAGTACAATTTACCACCTGCATATTTTGCTCGGCACATAGGGTAAGGAATCTTTCTAATCTTGCACTGCTATGCTCGGCACCTTGCCCTTCGTAACCATGAGGCAACAACATTACTAACCCATTTTGAGTTTTCCATTTATCTTCAGCAGCACTAATATATTGATCAATTACTATTTGTGCTCCATTATTAAAGTCGCCAAACTGAGCTTCCCATAAAGTGAGTCCATTAGGAACACCTAATGCATAACCATATTCGAATCCCAAAACAGCATATTCACTTAATAACGAATTGTAAATAATAAACTTGGCCTGCTTTTCATTTAGGTTATTGAGTGGAGTATAATCCTCTTCGGTATCTTCTAAACGCAAAATTGCATGACGATGACTAAAGGTTCCTCTTACCACATCTTGACCCGTTAACCTCACTTGTCGCCCTTCATCCAATAAAGATGCATAAGCTAATAATTCACCCAAGGCCCAATCCAATCTATTCTCCTTTACCATGGTGGCTCTATCCGCAAAAATCTTGGTGATTTTTCTATTAAAATTTTTCCCTTCAGGTAAAAAATTAATTTTTTCAAGGAGTTCAACGGCCTTCTTTTTCGTTAACGATGTTGCCGGACTTTTTTCAAAATCGGCGGTCCCACTTTGGCGAAACTCTTTATATAAATGTTCTAAAAA
>JBEIQI010000182.1:0-6437 GCA_040376605.1 Flavobacteriales bacterium
AGTAAAATAAACTCATTGAGTAGAAATTCCTCCTTTTCAACATTTACTTGCATAGATATATTTAATATTTAGGTATATGCAAGATACAAAAGAAATTTATTTTAAAACAAAGTCGAACCCTAAAATATTGTCGAATTATTGTTTAATTATTTTCGTTTTCCACGAAATTTCTTCTTACCGGAACCATGAGGATCAGGAGCCATCGGATTATAAATAGGCTGCTCTCCAATTATTTCTGGAATAGCAATTTTGGGTATTTCCCGACCTACAAACTTCTCAATATAATGAAAAGCCTTCTGCTCTTTTGGACTCACTAGTGTATATGCACTTCCCTCAGCAGCAGCTCTGGCTGTCCGCCCTATTCGATGCACATAATCTTCTCCATCATGAGGAACATCGAAATTAATCACCAAATCAATATTATCAATATCAATTCCACGACTTAAGATATCCGTAGCAACTAAAACAGGTAGTTTTCCGCTTTTGTATAACATCAACGTACTTTCTCTTTCGGATTGCTCAAGATCACTATGAATCTCACCCGCCTTAATTCCATTTCTTTTTAAATCGCGGGTTAGTTGTTTAACATTCAATTTGCTGCTGCAAAAAATAAGAACCATCTTGTCCTTATAGTCCTTTAAAAGATGAAGCACCAATGGAATTTTTTGAGCTTCATAAACCACATAAACTTGTTGAATGATTTTTTCGGGTGGTCTATTTATCGCAATATTTACTTCTGCCGGATCTTTTAAAATCTTCTGAGCAAGGCTTCTAATTTTAGGAACCATGGTTGCCGAGAACAAAAGGGTTTGCCGGGTTTTCGGTAGGTGATCAATAATAAATAAAATATCGTCAATAAAACCCATATCCAACATTCTATCGGCTTCATCCAAAACCAAAAATTGTAAGTCTTGTAATTTTACATAACCGCTTTTCATGTGATACATAATTTTTCCCGGAGTACAAACTACCACTTCAGCACCTGTGCTTAGCGCCTTTTTTTCCTGCATGAAAGCACTGCCATCTCCTCCTCCATAAACCGCAATTGAGCTAACCGATGTAAAATAGGATAACCCTTCCAGGTGCTGTTGAATTTGAATTGCTAGCTCCCGAGTTGGAACAACAATTAACGCCACAATAGAATTTGGATCATGCTGAACCGTTAAAATTTTATGTATTAAGGGTAATAAAAATGCGGCAGTTTTACCGGTTCCTGTTTGGGCCGATGCTATAAGATCTTTCCCTTGAAGCACCAACGGAATCACTTGTTCCTGCACCGGGGTAGCTTCATCATAGTTAGAAGCCTCAATACCTTCTAATAAACGTTCTTCAAAATTAAATTCAGAAAATTTCAATGTGTTTTATATTATTAAATTTCTATTCTGATGGAAAGATACTAAAAAAGCCCTTCCGGAATACCGAAAGGGCTTTTTTAAACGCATTCAAAATAGCTTATTGCAACATAATTTTATGTACAAAACTTCCAAGCTGGGTGGTTACATGCACCATATATGTACCAGCACTTAATCCATTTCTATTTAATACATAATAGTTGCTGTTTACATCCTTAAATGTTACCAAGATTTTTCCATTCATATCCACAACTATCATATTTTTTATCATATCATTATTGCCAACCTGAATAGTTAATTGATCCATCATAGGATTAGGAAAAATTGAATACTCAACCTCCAATTGATTTTCGGTAGATAAGGTTGGATTATTTAATACCAAGTACATTCTTGGAATAAGGAATCCAACGATGGTATCACAATATAAACGTGCTTTGGTGGCACTCATATTTGGATTTCCATCAATTCCATTAACATGAACTGCCAAAGCATAAACAGATCCTTCTAATTGAGCTTGCTGGGTTGAAGCTGTAGAATCCCACCATTCCCAAGGAGCAGCTTCCTGATTGGTTGAGCTTGGTATATCCGCAATTTCAAACTGAAATAATCCTTCGTTAGTTATCGCTGGATTTAATTGATAAGCCCTTAAAGAATAAGGATCGGTAAATGTATGATTAACCCAAATATCATTTAATCCTTGTTGCACTGCTTTTCTTACAACAGTTCTTGATCCATGCACAAATACAACTACCTGACCTGTGGCCGGTACTACTACATTTCCACTATCAATAGGAGAAAATAAATCTTTACGACAATGTAAACTTGCAACCGGTACTTTCGGCCAGATATTATTCATCCAACTGATATCACCCATGGCGCCACCAAAATTTGCCACCATACAAACATCATTGCTATATCCAGGATGATTAAAATTATTAAAAGTACCACCAATACCATCTACGAAACCTACTAAAGAAGTATCAATAACCGAATTACCCGAACCATCCAAAAATTTAGGCAAGGCTGTTTCTGATTGTTCGGTTAGAAAATTATAAGCCAAGGTGATAAATGCACCAGATCCTTGTCCTAAAAGGAAAATTCTGTCAGGATCAACCTTATATGTGTCTGTAGTTGCTGCATCTTTTTTGAAAAAACGAACAGCGGTTTGAGCATCGTGTATTGCACGATATACGGCATTTAAAATTTGACGGGTCCTTTCCACCTGAGTGCTTGCTAAAGGATTCCATCCCAAACGATAGTTTATGGCAGCCACTACATATCCCTTTTGAACAAAACGATGTGCTAATTCTACCACTGTGCTATCATCCTTGCGGCCCACAGGAAACCCATTAAAATAACGCGGTAAAAAACTTCCGGTATGACAAATAACTACCAACGGTCTGTTTTGCGTAGTATCAGTTCCTGGTGGTGTATACACATCCATTTCAAGATCCCCAATTTGAGGATTACTTGAACTTGTACCCGCTGGTGCTGGCGGATAATTAAGGAAATAATAATTCTGTCCATAAACAACATCCGTTGCTGTTTGAACCTCGGAGATAGTGTAAATATCATCTACATATCTTACTTGTGCCTGGGAAATACTCACAGAAAAAATTCCTGCACAAACGAATAATATCATTTTTTTCATAAACGCAATTGAGTTTTGTTATTTACAAATATAGTGATTAGTTCTTCTTGAAAAAGTTCCAATCGAATAAGAGGCTGAAATAAACCAATCGACCTACACGAGGCCCCCCATAAACTTGAAAGGCCATATTATTGGTGAGGTTTTGAGCACCGACTTTAAAGGTAAGATGAGCCTTCTTTAAAGTATAATTTAATTGAGCATCTAGCATATAATAAGATGGCACTTCACCTGTGAACTGAGGAGATCCGGTATATTGAAATCCATCAATCCATTTAAAATTGACGTTAAATCCCCAATTATTAATTTTAAGTTTTCCCAGTTTCATTTGGATATCTCTTCCATCAATACCAATATTGAATTTATGCTCAGGGGTATTAAAGGCAGGAATGATGGGGTCTGTTGACCCTAACATATTGAGTTGATTCCATGTATAATTTCCACTAAACGAAAAATATTTAGCAAAATAAACGGATGATTGAATGGAGAATCCCTGCGTTAAAACAAGGTCAGGTGAATTGGTGGAAACCCTAAAGGCAGTGGTAGAGGCAGCAGGTTGACCTAACATATCAAATGAAGTTGAAATTCCCACTTTATATCCAATAAAATCTTGATACAAACTCAGATAATATGATGCATCAACATACCATCTTTTCCAAAAGGTTCCTCTATAACCAATTTCAAAAGTCTTTACTTGTTCAGGTTTTACAGCTGCCACATTAAAGTACTCCAATTTAGTAGGATCAAAACCTGCATCAATATAATCAAGAAGTGACCCAACGGTAACCAACGAATCGAATCCATTGATATTACCCATAAGTGTTGCCCTACCCACATTGTAATTTAAATACTGATCGGCTAAGGTGGGATTTCGAATGGCCGAGGCAAAGGAGAATCGAAGGATATGATTTTTATGCGGCAAATAAATCATGGAAACGGCCGGCGAAAATAATACCGGAAAGTTTTGGTTTTTATCCATCCGAACGGTCCCACTCAATTTTATTTTTTCCCAACGTTTTTCAAAACCTAAATAAAGTCCAAATTCCCAGTTCGTAATTTTTACATTACCTGTATCAATAAAAATGGTTCCACTGGTATTGGGCGCATAAACACGCATATTTCCTCCAACAGTCCAATCAATGGTAGATAGAGCCTGAGTAAATTTATACCAGCCCTTTCGCGAAATTTTTTCATCGGCCGTTTTAAATTTCCATTTATACTCACCATGCAGATGATATAGAGCAGAACGATCAAATAATTTACTTCCACCTTGACCTAAAGGACGACTTGTAATGCCCGCAAAGGCGGTATCATATTGATAAGTTCCCGGTTGAAAATAAGGTGATTGGCCTCCAGGTGTATAAGTATTGGCAAAATCTCTAGCTCTTTGATGCCAAACCGCCAAAGAATCACCCAAAAGACTTAGCAAGGAATCTGCCCTACCCCAATTATAATTCGGGCCATTCACCGGAAAATTAACTCCAAATAAAGCAGTGGACGCATCAAACAATTGTCCATTATTAATATTGGCAATATTATTAATATAATACTGAGAGTAATGACTGTTCCAGGTATCAAATGAGGTGGAGAATGGGGGCCCTAAAGGTTTATTGTTGTTTTGCAAAAGGAATGCCGTAACAACAGCGTCGTAAGAATTTCCAGCATCTTCGTTGGTGGCATAAAATCGTATAAAAAATTTATCCTTCTGCCTTACTTCGATTTTGTTTTGCCAAAACATGATATCCTTTAAACTATATCTGTTCTCTCCTTGATAAACTGTAGTACCATAACCGAAATTAGAAGTGGCTAATACTTCTACTCCTTTTCTGGTTTTATAATGTAGGGCTACATTCGCCTTTACATTTTGGGTATTATAATCCACTACATCTTCTTCCTTATATCCATCCCGATAAAAATAACCAAGACCAGGATAAAATTTTCGTTGAGAAGAATCCGTATAAAAATCATAGCCTCCAGCTAATGCTTCGTCTCCATATTTATTAACGGCATCATACCCTCCCGGATTATTTTCATCGGCCTCAGAATCTGTGGATGGGGAATAATTATTGGCTTGCCAATCATCGGCTCGGAGATAATAAAAATTAACCTTGTAGGCAAAACGATCAAACCCTTTTTTATCCTTAAATTTTTGAGCAAAACGTAAAGCCCCTTCAAATAAGTTTCTTTCTCCATATTTTACCGATGCCGTTATTCCCTGGTAATCAAATGGACTTTTAGTAGTCATAGAAATTACTCCATTAAATGCATTGGGTCCAAAAAATGCCCCACTTGCACCTTGCACCAAATCCACTTTTTGGATATCTAATTCCGATGCACCCAAAAAGTTACCTAACGAAAAATTTAAACCCGGTGAAGCGTTATCAACTCCATCGATTATTTGCAAGGATCTTACCGGTGAAGTGCTATTAAATCCTCGGGTATTAATTACTTTAAAACCAATAGATGCCGAAGTGAGATCCACTCCTTTTAAATTGCCTAATCCCTCGTAGAAGCTCACAGATGAGGTTTGTTTAATAGCGATGGCATCCATCGATTCTACGGTAAGTGGAGATTCTTTTTGTTTGTCGGTTAAACGTGAATCGGTTACATTCATTTCTTTTAATGTAACCGGATTTACCTCCAGTTTAACCGAAACCGGATCATTGGAATTATTCACAATTACCTCCTGACTAACATATCCTAAACCGGATATGACCAAAGTTGCCGGAAATCCATTTTTTAGTTTTAATTGAAACTTCCCATCAAATTCTGTGGCTACTCCGTTGGAAGTGCCTTTTTCCATAATAGTTGCCCCATAGGCTCCCTCATTATTGGTGGCATCTGTTATGAGTCCTCTAATAATTTGAGTATGAGCAGTTAAACAAATAATGCCCAGAAAAAGTGTTAGTAAATGTTTTTTCATGGTTAATTCAGTTGCCAAAATAATCATTTTTTCAAGTATTCGCACCCAGGGCTGGAGCTGCCAGCCCGAAGGCACTGTAATTAACAATAACTGAGGGATATGAGCAATGGGCATTGAGCTCCAGAGCCCTCTTGCTATTGCTAATTACAGGGCCGAGGACTAAAGGCAACAGACCCGAAATGGTGCCACTTTATAATTATTATTGTACCTTTAAGGAGGTTATTTTTTCACCTTTTTACAAGATGGGGTGATTTTTTAAAACATTACAATAATTATGGTGTTAGGAAGTTATTGCATTTGTGCTAATAAAACTGTTATGAGAACCCACGTTAGTCTAAAAAGCCCTGTTTTAGGTATTTCAATATTTCTAATAAGCCTGCTTTTTATTTTAAGTGGTACGAGCTTTGCCCAATCTTCGCATCAGGTTGAACTACAATGGAAGGAACCTTTGGTGGCTGAAAATAAATCTTTTGTATATTTCGATGGTGCCAGTTATAATGAAAAAGGCTTTCCG